>JAENVX010000041.1 GCA_016650355.1 Bacteroidia bacterium
AAAAATTGAATCAGCGAATCAACCACTACATTATTTTCTAGCTTAAGAGAATTCCAAACTTCATACCTTCCACGTTTTCGGGCATTGTTGTCGGACAAGATAAGTTGTCTATATTTTTCGCCTTCGCGCGAAGGTTGTAACACGGTTCCAAAAGAAGTAATGTGTTCGATCCCGTCAACGCCAGCTTCAATGGCATCTCTCGCATTGGCAATTTCCAAATGAGCCGTTACCGGGAGACCATGAAGATGTGCCGCTGCACAAACCTCTTTTATTATCCCAACCGGTAATCTGAAATACACCTTGATGGCTGTAGCACCTTTGGCAATAGATTTATTTACTGCTATGCGTCCCTCTTCATCATCTCGTACCACATTAGCGTCATGAGGATAAGCTGGGGGATAACCATCCAGGTGCGGGCCTGTCAGAAATAATCTGGGCAAAGACTTTCCCGTTTGTCGCACCTGGTCATACGCTTCAATCCAGGCACCCGGATCCCTTACTGAGGTTACACCATGAGATAAAAACAATACCGGAAGTTCCAGGCTTTCTTCATTGTGATAGTGCGCGTCAATCAAACCCGGCAATATTGTTAGCCCTTTAACATTTATAACCTCGGCCTCTTTGGGTATGTCAATATCTCCTTCCTTGCCTACTGATTCAATCTTATCGTTCCTAACAACAATACAGGAATTTTGAACAGGCTCGCCCCCATTCCCATCAA
Source organism: Bacteroidia bacterium (assembly GCA_016650355.1). Lineage (GTDB taxonomy): Bacteria > Bacteroidota > Bacteroidia > Cytophagales > Cyclobacteriaceae > ELB16-189. Next base: position 722 of record JAENVX010000041.1, read on the forward strand.
TTAAGGTTGCACCTACAAAAGCTATGACTTTAGTTCCCCTGGGTATTTCACGCTCATTTAACTCATGGATAATGGTTTTGGATTTTGCCTGCGCAACATTCTCTTTGAATTTACTCCCCTCCTTACAGGAAGACAAAGCAATAATGTAACAAAGGGATAATTGCCCAATTTTTCTGATAGTATAGTTCAAGAAAGTATTCATATCATCTTTAGGTCTGCGTTCAGCTTGTACCGAAAACTATTATCTCTGCCATTACTTTCGCAAGCGTAAGCAGTCTACGTTGGGTGAAGCACTATGAATTTACCACACGACACAAAATGTAACGTACTTTATTATGAAAACCAATTAAGCAATCAAAACACATTCAAGTTTCCATAGCCAATTTTTTTCGGTTGCCGGAAATCCATGTACATCACACTTCCATGTTTGGCCATAATTATCTGTTCGATCAGGATGTTGATCAACCCCAATAAAAATCCCAAGTGCCAGATAAATCAACAGCGAGGTTATCATCAAAACTAATATGTGAAAGATCTAAATAGCCATGTTCAACAGGCTGGGCGTTTACGTTTGGCGCGTAAAGTAGAACTGGAATGGAAAGAATTAATGATCTGATTATCAAACTATAATGCCTTTAAATATGCATTCTCTATATCCTCATTTCTTCATTGGGGTAAGCATCACTTTCCTGAATTCAACTTCTGAGCCTTCAGCCTGCAAGGCAATTTGTCCTTTGGAGGCTGTACAATTAAAACCATCATTAACAAGGTCGCCATTCACCCATGCTTTGATAGTATTCTGGTAACATTCGATGGTCATCGTGTTCCATTCCCCAAGTGGTTTCTCAGAACCATCGGTTAGATTTCGCACCCTTCTCTCCTTCCCTTCTGTAATACCCCAATTACTTTTCGGGCCTCTTCTTGTTTCCATTTCAGGGACTTCAATATCTTCCACAATACACCAAAAATCCCCAGCGTTCTCGTGCATCATTTGCACTTCAATTGACTTTGGAAACATTTTATATAATGCACGCGGAGTGGAAGCATGAACGAGCACACCACAGTTGCCGGGAACTCCTGCAAACCTATACTCTACTTCCAATCTGTAATTCTCATACGACACATCGGTGATGAGATGGCCTTGAGGCTTTCCCATACTCACCAACATTCCATCCCGAATGATAAAAGGGCTTTGCAGATTCTTTGCAGTATCCATTGCTGGGATATCGATATGCCAACCGCGAAGGTCTTTGCCATTAAACAAGCTCTTTGATTGTGCCAAACAGGGCAGATAACCAAAACAAGAAAGGATTGAAAGTGTAAGCCATTTTTTCATGATGCGTTTTATAAGTTTTTGCTCCTAATGAGTAGTTAAAATTACTTTAATAATGTTAGATACGAATGGATTTTTTTTCGATCATAGACTGGAAAAACCGCTGACAGTGTACCAGATTGGCGGGGCAACGCTAATCGAGTTAATTGTGCGACAGCATTTTTTTGATTCTCTCCATTTCAAGTGGCTTGGAAATAAATCCCTTTACTTCATGATATTGTTTTGAATGCTCAATATCACGCTGGTCAATGGAAGATGTGACTACGTATATCACAATGTCTTTGCTGAGCGTAGTTTTAATTTTACGATACGAATCCAAAAACATCCAGCCATCCGTAACAGGCATATTGATGTCCAGCAAGATGATATCAGGAAGGTTGGTGGGAATGTCGCAATTGGCGGTGATGTAACGTAGGGCAGCATCGCCAGACGCAAATTGATGGATCGCATCCGCCAGT
>JAENVX010000042.1 GCA_016650355.1 Bacteroidia bacterium
CCCTCCACCCTTTTAAAATGTTTGTGATTTACGATGCGGCCATAGGAACCAGAGGCTGATGCATCCTCTCCGTAAAATGCGGTGGCCGATGCTTTCAAATTATTCAAGAATTCATTTGCAACGAATTGGTGAACAAATACATAATCAGGAGCAATACACGTTTGCCCGTTATTTATCCATTTTCCGAACGCGATGCGATTTGCAGCCTCTTTCAGGTTAGCAGTCTCATCAACAATTGTTGGCGATTTACCTCCCAGTTCAAGAGTCACTGATGTTAAATGTTCTGCCGCTGCTTTCATAACAACCTTACCAATCTCAGGTGCGCCTGTAAAGAAAATATGGTTGAAGGGCAATTTTAATAATTCTGTGGACACCGCAACATCGCCTTCGATTAACGCAACCTCTGACTCATCAAACAATTCAGTAACAATTTTTTTCATCAACGCAGAGGCATGTGGAGTATGTTCGGAAGGCTTTATCATCACACAATTACCCGCTGCAATGGCCGACACCAATGGCCCAAAAGTTAAGTTGATAGGAAAATTCCAGGGTGCAATAATTAAAACAACTCCTTTTGGCTCGTAATGAATATAAGAACTAGAGCCTATCTGTGACATGGGTGTAGCCACCCTCTTGGGGCGCATCCATTTCACTAAATGCCTTCGCGTGTGCTTAATGTCTGATGTTACAGGATAGACTTCACTAATATCAACCTCACTTGGGTTTTTTCGAAAATCGCTAAATAGTGCTGCCCTGATTTCACCGCGATACTTTAAAATCGTTTGGTGCAAGTGATCCAATTTTTGTTTGCGCTCATTTGCGGTGGAGTCCGCAATTTTTTGTTGGTTATTCTTTTGTAGTTTAAATATCCTTTCAACTTCTGTTCGCACAGATGGTATGGTTGGAGGGGCTCCGGTTAAAACCATTCAATTTTAAAATTTAAAATTTCAATGACTCTATAAATATACTAATTCGCCTAAATAATTTGAATTTAGATATGCTGATTGCTGAAATATGAGCTCTGCACCAAATATATCAGTCGGGTCTCTATTAACTAAGATATTAATAAGCGATGACCCTCGAGTATTTCAATTCGGTCTAATCAAGTAAACATTACGTTAAATTCATTCCTTTGACGTAACTATAATTTTAGCAGTCGACTTAGCCTGAATTCTTTAAATTGATTGGACAAAAATAAATCTTTGCCTGAGGTTGTATGTTTAGCTGTAAAACTCTTGACTTAACTGATGCGAATATTTTTTGTATCTATGTAATAATTAAATTCTACATCAAATGAAAAAATCAATACTCCTAATTCTAATTTTTTCCTTTTTAAGTTTAACCGGTTGGGCACAGACTGATTCCGGCAATGAAGAAAAAAAACTCCCGGAAGGCGAGATATCAACAACACAACAATCTGTGAAGATCAATGGCGTGACCATTCCCTTGATAGCCAGGGCTGGTACAATGCAACTGCGCAATGAGAACAACGAACCTATTGCGTTGTTTGGATTTACGAGTTACACCAAAGAAGGAGCCTCTACTACCCGTCCAATAATATTTTCTTATAATGGTGGCCCGGGTTCTTCAAGCTATTGGTTGCACATGGGTGTGATGGGGCCTAAGCGAATTGTGGTGAACGACCCAACTAACACACCGGCTGCTCCTTATAAGTTAGTAAATAATGATTATGCCCTACTTGATATTGCTGACCTTGTAATGATGGATCCTATCGGCACTGGATTAAGTGTACCCATCGGCAAATCAAAGTTTGAAGATTTTTGGGGTGTGGATCCAGACATTCGCAGCATTGCGCTCTTCGTTAAGCAATACCTCATCGAAAACGGACGGATGAATTCTCCTAAATATTTGCTAGGCGAGAGTTATGGAACTTTCCGCAATGCAGGAGTAATGAATAAATTATTAAACCAGGGTATTGCCTTGAATGGCGTTGTTATGGTTTCGTCTGTTTTTGATTTGCGTACGTTGTTGTTTCCTCCCAATGATGACCTTCCTTATGTAGTTCATTTCCCAACGTATGCAGCTACCGCCTGGTATCACAATAAAATACCGAACAAGCCTGCGAATCTTGAAACCTTCATCAATGATGTTCGGAATTTTACTGAGAAAGAATATGTGCCGGCACTTTTTAAAGGCAACAAACTTAGCAGCGAAGAGCGCAATGCAATAGCCAATAAGTTGGCGGCATATTCAGGATGCAGTGCAGATTTTTGGAAGAGGGCTGACTTACGAGTACAAGCAGATGAGTTCTTCGCTGAATTATTACGTGATGAGGGCAACACTATTGGAAGATTGGACTCAAGATATAAAGGAGGTAATCAGGATTTACTGTCACAGTTTTCAGATTATGATCCGCAAAGTACAGCAATAAGTCCTGCGTACACAGCAGGGTTCATGCACTACTTCTACAATGACCTTAAGGTAAACAAGAAACTTTACTACATGACCAGTGCCGGTGGCCGGGAAGGTTTCAAATGGGACTGGAAACACCAGGGCAACATGCGGTGGGGAACATCTGCTGCGATCAACACGGGTATTGATATGGCAGAAGCTATGACCCAAGACCCTAACGTGAAGGTGTTAATGTTAAACGGATACTATGATATTGCTACCGTTTTCTATGGCGTTGAACACACAATCGATCACCTCGGGCTCCCTGCTGAATTACGCAACAACATTATCATGAAATATTATGAAGCAGGGCACATGATGTACACTCATCAACCTTCGCTGGAGAAATTCAGAAAAGACGTTTCCGAGTTTATACTTTCGACCTCAAATAAATAAATTCATCAAGCATCCATTTAGAAAAACAACGCGGTATTGTCAGTCTGAGCTTGTCGAAGACCGATCGCTTGAGAGCTTATTTTTTGATTTTGCTAAATCTTTTATTCTTTCCCAATCTTCAGTAAATAATGCTTCTTTCTTTTTCCGACTCCAGCCCTTGAGCTGCTTTTCCCAGCTAATAGCTTGATTAATATCTGTGAATCGCAACCAATATTTTAGTATTACAGGTTCGTCTTTTATATGTAAAGCTGTCTGGGTGGATTCCCTCATTGTGTTCCCAAACTCTTCGATCAACATCGTTGGTGACTCCAGTATAGTACAGAGAATCCGAACATTCAACAATGTAAACAAAGTAATTACGGTCTCTTGACATGGAATGTGTTTCGTCAATCACCCTTCGACAGGCTCAGGGTGACAAATTAATTCTGAGTCCCTAGTTATTAATCACCGTTTCCTTTTTCTCTGTAATCAACGCGGGTACATTTTTGTCTCTGAACATTTGGTTATAACCACCAATATCTTTGGTCTCAATATCTCGTAATTGCGTCTTGTACTTATTCCAATCGGCTTGCACATCTTGTGCGCGCTCTTGTACACCTTTCGTCAAGCGAGGATCATGTGTATCGGCTACTCCGCGTAATTGCAAAAATTCAGCATTGAGTTTATTCTGAAAATTGATCACATCCTGAAAGTTTTTACTTCTGGGCTCAATCAGGTTGTTCTCCCACTTTTCAAGTTTTTTAATCAACTCCTTTCCAATGTTAACAATGTCTTTGGCATTCGCATTGTCTTTCAATGATTCGTTGTAGGTTTCAATTTGCTTCTTCACTTGACGCATTTTGTTAACCGATTGATGAAGCTCTTCAAACTGATCACCTGCGTGCTTTAGAAACTCTTGTTGTGCAGCCCACTCGGCTGCTGTTGCATTCACATGAGGATCAGAAATAATCTCCAGATCAGTCTCGGATGATTGACCTTTAACCGTGATGCGTGCTTTGTATTTTCCTGGCGC
>JAENVX010000043.1 GCA_016650355.1 Bacteroidia bacterium
AACTGCTGGTTTAAATCTGCCGCAATATCGGGCAGGCTTGTATTGGCTTGATTGCTAAAGGAAAACATAAGGGAGTTGATAAAGCCATAGGCTGATAATTTTCTTGATCGTTTAACGAACCCAGTTTCTTTTGCTAGTCGATCAATCACCTTCTCAGAAAAATTATTCCTAAGAGAAGTTTTCAGAAGGCAATGTTGTCTATTAATAAACGATTCATTGATTTTTAAGGTGTTTCTTCCTTAAAAATGTAAATTTGAAACATCAAACAAGCGGGCACAAACACAACAAATCCGCTTCTAAAAAATAAAAATATGGGAAGAAAACTTTGAATAGTTACCCATAGTGGGGTAACTACCTCTTCTCCAATTTCAGATTCCTTCTGCTTAAGTTAACGACTATGGTGAAGAACACCAACAAAGGCTAAGGTCATTGCCAGGATATACGTGGTGATAACTTTTTTTTTCATTTCGTATGTATGATTAATCTATTTCGTTCTGAAAATGATGGGTACTTTTTGTATGCCAAATTAATTAATTCTATGGTACGCTATCTTATTTGTTCCTCAATAAGATTCCTGCTATCAGTCCACTATTCACAACCTCAAATGTCAGCAACTTTACCTCGCTGGACTTATTATTTTGGGTACTGGTTCAATTCCCTTACAATAGATACAATCGACTTGCCGTTGATCATAACATCTTGCAAAATGGCCTGCTCATTTTTTACTTTCACCAAAGCATAAACTATTTGGGTCGAGTCGCGCTGTCGCTCCCTGTATAGATTTTCGGCTTCCGATGCTTTTGATTCTTCTACATAAAATCGCTCGAATGGGTAACGAATATAGATGTCCTGTTTGCCATCATATTTTGAGGAGTAGTGCACATTGGCCTTTATCAAATGGATGTTTTGTCCAGAAGGGCGCTCAGTATAAAGTCCGGTGAGCCTGGCAAACCCAGTCGAGTCTGTGCTAACACTTACGTAAATGGTTTGATCACGGTAATATTCCTGTGTAGTATCTGTTTCCCAGACGTTAGCATCGAAGTTCAAGGTGATATATTTTCCGCGAAACGGATCGGATGGGTCGATGGGTTGGGTTTTGAATTTGAATTCAACACCTTCCTTCAATGTTTGCTCGCTGTCAAAAATCATTTTTCCAGGCACAAGCCACTGCGCTGCCACCATTAAAATGAATGCTGGGATAATTATTTTTTTCATTAGCCAACGGGTTGTTCCTTTTTCCTTTTTTGAACCATCCAGTAATTAACACCAAAGAAGCCCAGTCCCACAGAAACAAACAGCAGTCCCCGAACAACAAAACTTAAATCTGAGTCGAAGAAACGGCAAATGATGAGTGCCGTGAGAATGAGCAATCCATAGTTCATCTGCCACAGCTTGTCCGCATTGGCGCCTTCGCGAACGGTATACACAGCCAATGCTAAAATCAATACATTGAGCAATGTCTGCGATACTTCGGGTAAGTTTATCCCAATTGCGAAAAGAAAAGTGAAAATAAGAAAGACAAAACTTTTCGAAATCAACTTTCGCAGATCTCCAATTTTATGATGAACATAAAGCAAGTAAAGTGCTGCAGCTAATAGGACGATAAAAATTATCGTTTCGAATGAGCCCAGCCATGATGTGCTGTTGTACCCCGAGATATCATCCCAAAACCAATCGAAACTTAATGATAATAGGATACCGAGCGTTCCTAAACTTCCCGTGATGAGGTAAGCATTCGTGAGCAGCTTCTGTTTTGTGAAAAACGGAAGCTGGCCTATTAGAAGAAAGATACCCAACAAATTCAGGTAGACTGGGAGCATGAGTTCCTGATTGTGGTCGGCTAATGTGCCCAGAAGTATGGTAAGAGAGCTGGCGACTACCCAGTGATGAAAGAATGTGTAATTAGATTGTGGATTATTTCTGATCAGGCGAATATACCAGGGAGTAATTGCAGCCAGGAGACCCCAGAAAAGGAGATCACGTGGGCCGTTGTAGTTAAAGTAATTCGCCTGGCATCCGAGCCATGAAACACCTATCCAGCAAAGCAACGATGCCATAGAGGAACGCATAACATAAACAACTGGAATAGAAAGTAACATCCAGACAAATAGAAAACTGCTGAGATCGCCTGAGATATTGTAGACCTGACTGACAATCGAAATGCTAACGGCCACTGCAAAGATCAGGAATACAGAAACGCCTTCGCGCCATGCCTGGCTTGTTATGTTTTTCCAAAGCAGGTAAGAGCATATCAACTGACCGACTAACAAGGGTGACAATGCAATTATCAGCTTGGAAAATTTGGGAAGCATATCCCAGTTGTGTGCAATGATAAGTACCATTCCCATGCCTACGAGCAGGGAGCCGAGAATTCCAAAGACAATAATCAGTCTACTGCCACTTTGTTCTGCTTTTTGCTGATAGAAATTTATGATGTTTTTTGCGGTTTCCTCAGTAATCACCTGATGAGCCAACAGATCATCGATTTCTTTGAGGGTTAATTTGCTCATGTTAGCAAGTTAACCATTTTGGTTTCACATTGTAAAGCCAGGTCATTGGCAGAAATGTTGTTTTGACATTCGCTTAAACAGAGGGAAAATCGTTATTGCTCCACGGCCGCATGGCCGCGTGATCAAAACATCAACAGGTCCGAGTTTGCAATTGACCGGAGCTTACCTGCAATGGATTGGCAGAGACGGTTTTACTAGTCTATACCATCATCCGCTTTCAAGCCACCATTAATTACCTTCTTATTCAGTTTGCCATCCATATAGTACATTATGACACTAACATTGTTGTCCGTATAATCCACTTCGAAGTAACCTTCCTCGACTTTTGCAATTGGATTTTCTGGAATATTTTCTCCAGGTTCGGGATTGAATTCTAGATTTTTTTTCTCATCAAACGGGTTCGATTTACTTCCCGACCCACTCACAATGTATTGGACAGAATTTTTTCTAAAGTATTCAAGAACATGATCATGCCCACTCGCATAGATTATTGGATAATCTTTTTTGTAGAAAATAGCATCTACTCGTTCTCTCATGTCACGGTAATCAGGGTGATAGATGTCTTGGCATTTCCAGATTTTTGGGAATTGCCAACTATGCTTGCGGCTATGCTTGCTAATTGTATAAATAGGATGATGGGCGGCAACCACAATTTTTTGTTTTCGCGAAATTGCACTACTCAAAATGCTGTCAAGCTGCGCGTACACCCTCACTTTTTCCTGCTCATTCTTTTGAATAATCAGCCACTGCGTGTCAAGGAAAATTAATTTCAGTTGATCATTATTAAGCTCCATTGCCCCTATTGGGTTTCCATCTTTAGGAATAAATGCTGTTGAGTTATTTTTAATGTATTGATTCCTGCTGAGATAACTATTGATAAACACTTCTTCCTTTTTCAAAGAGCGCTTTCCTTTTTTCATCTTGGTGCTATTCCACCAATCGTGATTTCCTGGGATGAAATATAAACTCCCCCTATACCTGTATTTATTTAAGCCTTCCAGTTGAGCGCCTAATCGCTTAATAGTTATTTTCGATGAATCAAAGCCTTTTCTCCAACCTTTGTAACTGTTGTCACCTAGAAAAACTGTCGCACTGTTTGGATATAAACTGATCGTATCAAGAAAGTGCTTCATCGTAGTCCCCAATGAAATGTCTTCGCCCGTATCTCCTATTAAGAATAATTTAAAATTTGAACTTTGACCAAAACTCAAATTGGAGAGAAAAATAGTTATTGAGAGGACTAATATTTTCATTTTGGTGAAATTCATATATCGAAAGTTTAGAAATCTTTCAAAATTTTTCTAACAACGAAAATATTTTTCTTCGCAGAGTCTCCGTTCCATTAGCCGCAAGAATCCACTGGGAGGGAGACTCTGTGAATAAGAAAAGGCAGAAACTAATGTCCCTGCCTTCACTCAATTCTACTTTTTGTTATTGCTTATCTCTTCGC
>JAENVX010000044.1 GCA_016650355.1 Bacteroidia bacterium
GGATGGAATGCAATTAATAGGAACTCAGTTTTCAGATACTTCTGGCTTTGCCGGTAATGAAGTGAATACTTTTCCGGATTACCCTTCCGAGATTCGAGCCCCGGAAGGTACGCTCTACGGGGTCAGTGCATTTCAAGTTCATTTTGGCAGTAAACACATAACAACTTCCGGTGACTTTGTCGATGTGTTGGTGGCTATGAATGCCGCCAGCTTAAAAGTGAATTTGGCCAACGTACGCGAACAAGGAATCATCATTGTAAACAGCGAAGGATTTGATGACCGAAGTTTAAAGTTGGCAGGCTATGCCAAGAATCCTTTGGAAGATGGAAGTCTAGATAAGTTTCATCTCTTTCCAATTGACATGTCGAAGGAATTAAAGAAGGCATTCATTGAAGTTGAGATTCATTCTAAACTCATTCAGAAAACACGAAATATTTTTGCATTGGGTATCACCTACTGGCTGTTTAATAGACCGCTGGAACCTACCGTCACTTGGATTAATAAAAAATTCAAAGACAAAGAGGATGTAATCATGGCCAATGTTCATTCTCTCCAGAGTGGTTGGAACTTTGCAGAAAAGAATCCGGATTTCAGAAAGCAATACATCATTGATAAATCAAATTTAGCTCCGGGCAAATATCGAAGTATTACAGGCAACCAAGCAACGGCTTTAGGATTGGTGGTTGCAGCAACGAAAGCGCACCTTCCACTCTTTCTAGGTTCTTATCCAATCACGCCAGCAACTGATATTTTGCATGCTATTTCTGGGTACAAACAATACGGTGTAAAGCACCTCCAGGCAGAGGATGAAATTGCTGCAATCACCAGCGCAATAGGTGCAGCGTTTGGTGGAAGTCTTGCTGTTACCACCACAAGCGGTCCGGGTCTCTCATTAAAAACAGAAGCAATGGGATTGGCTGTTATGATTGAGTTGCCACTGGTTATTATAAATGTACAACGTGCTGGACCTTCAACAGGATTGCCTACTAAAACTGAGCAAAGCGATTTGATGCAGGCGATGTACGGACGGCATGGGGAAGCGCCAATGCCAGTATTGGCTGCCGCAAGTTCAGCTGATTGCTTTAACATGACACTGGAAGCAGCGCGCCTGGCTTTAAAATATATGACACCAGTAATGCTGCTTACAGATGGTTACATTGGCCAGGCTTCAGAACCTTGGCGCATTCCGAACATCGATGCACTGCCAGACATAGCACCCAACTTTGCGCAGGATGTAGCTACGTTTAAACCTTATGTGAGAAACCCCGAAACACTTAGTCGTATGTGGGCAATACCCGGTATGCAAGGAATGGAACACCGCATTGGTGGATTAGAAAAAGAAGACGGAAGCGGAGTGGTGAGCCATGACCCAATGAACCATCAAAAGATGGTGGAACTTCGACAGAAAAAAATAAACGGAATAGCTAATGACATTCCTGAACTAGAAGTAATGGGAGAAACCAAAGGTGACCTGTTACTACTTAGTTGGGGCAGTACGTATGGTGCCGCGAAAAATGCGTATGAAAATCTGACGGCCCAAGGCCACAAACTCTCGTTTGCAAACCTCCGTTACCTAAATCCTTTCCCAAAAAATCTAGGCGATATACTGCACAAATTTGACCGCATTGTAATACCTGAATTGAATCTTGGCCAGCTCAAGAGCTTGATACAGGCGAAATATCTTAAGCGAGTTATCGGTATCAACAAAGTGCAGGGCAAACCATTCAAGTCTATTGAGCTAGAAGAAAAACTTTCGGTGCTTCTCTCAATGACCGATATTAAAAAATGGCCTATCAGTAAAATGGAGTTGGATATACCTGTTGACCTCTAAAATGAAAATATTATGAAAACGATAATTGATGATATGCTTGAAAAACCTCATCAGGGTGATAGCACATATACCTCAAAAGATTTTAAGCCAGGCGTTGATGTGCGTTGGTGTGCTGGGTGCGGAGCAATCTCAGTATTGTCACCTGCTCAGCGGTTAATGCCCGAACTTGGAATACCGAAAGAGAAGATTGTGTTTATCTCAGGCATAGGGTGCTCGGGTAGATTTCCGTATTACATGGATACTTATGGTTTTCATGGCATTCATGGAAGAGCTCTTCCTATTGCCAGCGGTTTAAAAATTGCTCGTCCTGATTTAAGTGTGTGGGTAGTGACGGGTGATGGCGACAATATGAGTATTGGAGGAAATCACTTTATCCACGCATGCCGTAGAAACGTAGACATGAACGTGCTGATGTTTAACAACGAAGTATACAGTCTTACGAAAGGGCAATACTCACCTACTTCCCATCGGGGACAAATAACAAAATCTTCTCCACTTGGTGCACTGGATGATCCTTTTAATCCAGTTGCTTTAGCTTTGGGTGCCAGTGCAACTTTTGTAGCACGTGGTCATGATAAAGACCGTCAACAATTGCAAAATCTACTATTACAGGCACATCAACATAAGGGATTTTCGTTTGTCGAGATTTATACGAATTGTAGAATCTTTAATGATGGGGCATTTGACCTATACACCAATTCTGATACACGCGAGAATCACACGATCTTCCTGGAGCATGGCAAGCCTTTAGTTTTTGGCAAAACGAAAAACAAAGGAATCATTCTGGATGGCTATACCCCACGAGTGGTCAGCTTGGAAGACGGTGAGCACTCTATCAATGATTTGCTTATCCACAACGAAAAAGACAGTACATTGGCATTTATCCTAGCTAACATGACCTACAACGAAGTACTTCCGCGACCTATGGGAGTATTACAAAATTTAACGGATCGCAGTTCGTATGAAGATCGTGTGGTAGAACAAATTCAAAATGAAGTGGAAGCAAAAGGCATAGGCAACCTGGAAGCATTGCTACTCGGTTCGAGTCATTGGGTGGTGTAGAATAAAATAAAAGTTGTTAGTATCACGTTTGTGTTATCTCATATTACGGAAGGCTTAAAGTGGTATCGCTTCCTGACTGGATATTTCTCTAACATTTGCAAACTCGTCCGCACGATTTCTCCCATCCTTTGGCAAGCAAGAAACGCATCATCCTGATAAAGAATTGCCAACTCTCCCTTTAATTGGGCAACATGCTCAGGCTTCGATAGGGTGTCTTTTACCATGGCTGATAGAAGAAGATTCAGCTGTTGCTTTGAAGCTTTTACTCTGTTGCTTAACCTCATTCGTTCTTCCTTCTGATATTGCAATTCCAATACAGGAGACATGCTCTTGAAACCAAGATTAAGAATGGGGTTGTTTTCCTTAAAATATTGAGGCATGTAGATTCTACTGCTACCTTCATAGCATTGCTGATCAAAATCAATTGCCCGAAGGCGAAAGTGCAACTCATCAAAGTCAGGGAGAACCTCAACTATAAAATTATCCCTGCGCATATCACCCAGCAATTGGACCAAACTTCGCTCATTGAATTTTACAAATTCTTTGGCCACGCGAAGTGGATTAAAATCATGATCTTCTTTTAAGTAGTGTTGAATAAACGTGTCGCCAGGAATACCTTGAATATGTTCCTCAATGAACGTATCGTGATTCACCAGGTAGTTTATTTTATTGGGAGAAAGCAAATGCTCTAATTCCATTCCATAAATGCGCGAGGCATCAGCTCGCTTGACGTAGAAATAGTCAAATAAATCATTAAGCTTGTTTACAATTCGCACGCGTACAGGATGTGTGTTGGCGTATAAACAATAGTCTACACGGTCGATGTAAAGATGGTTTATCACGGTAAGATCCCCGCCAACCTTCAGCAAGGCATACACCATACGAAGCGATTCATGAATATACTGTCTGTCGGATTCAGAATAGATGAGCGTTTCCCAGAGCGTATCAACTCCCTTTTTGTCGAAGCAGGTAATAGAACTATTATAATGTAGTAAATCCTGATAGGCAATCGGCACTTCAATTTCCCGGTTAGTGGTAAGTAGATAATCCCTCAACCGTTGACTAACCGGGATAATGGGTTTCTTAAACCTGATTTCAGCCATGTATTATTTTACAGCTCACTTTTCAATTGAGCTACCCATTTTTCGATGCGTCCAGCAGTCAAGTCCTTTTGATTGTCCTCATCAATTGCCAACCCCAAAAACTTTCCATTGACTACGCCTTTAGACGCCTCAAAATTATATCCTTCTGTCGGCCATGCTCCGATAAATGTGGCCCCTTTATCTTTAATACGATCATAGATGATCCCCAATGCATCCTGGTATGTGTCTGGATAGCCATCGGCATCACCGCAACCTAGAAAAGTTATCTTCTTACCAGTGTAATCAACGTTTGCCAGCTCATCAATGAATCCATCCCAATCTTCCTGAAGCTGCCCGATCTCCCAGGTAGGACACGCCAAAATCAGAGTTGGGTAGGGTTGCATATCTTCAGCTGAAGATGCATTGACATTATGTAATACTACATCGGGTTCACCCCCCAAGCCTTGTTGAACTTGAGTAACAACCCTTTCTGTGTTGCCTTCGGTAGAGCCGAAGAAGATTCCAATTTTTGTCATTGTTATTTTGCTTTGGTTAATGTTTAGTTAAATATCTTTGTAATGATCACCTGGCAATTCACCATGCTTGGGGTGATATTGCATAAACAATTCCGACTTCATCAGGATATCTACATACTGTGCACGCTTATATGCAAATGGATCCAACATGTTGTCGCTAGACAATTTACCTCGAAAATCATCAAGAGATTTATAGTTTTTGGCTAGCATCCACTTTTCCATTTCCATCAACATACTTTCGATATACCCTATACCTCTCTTATAAATGGTGCTTACCACTTGTACAGCATCAGCTCCGGCTAATATCATTTTTATCACATCATTTCCCGAAAAAATACCAGTGTTACTTACAATCGAAGCCTCCACTTTATTATGCAAAAGACCTGCGTAGCGCAAGGCTAGTCTACTGTCATTTTCTGTACTGAAATTATATGGATAATGATGTATTTCTTTCTCAATATCAATATCGGGTTGAAAGAGACGATTGAATAATACAACACCCTTGCATCCAGCTTGGTCAAATTCTTTTATAAGTCGAAGGGTATTGGAATAGAATGGACTTAGCTTGACAAACACAGGTATCTTTACAACCTTTCTAACTTTTTTAAGTGTATCCACCTGATGGGATTCAATACTTGAACTTGTTGTTTCAAAATTATTTTGGTGCGCATAAAAGTTGAGCTCAAGCGCATCAATTCCAGTCAGTTCCATTTCTTGCGCAAACTGCACCCAAGTTTCATCATGAACACAATTCAAACTGCCTATTAATGGAATGTTAAGTACGCTCCTGGCCGCCTTGAGCTGCCGTAAATGCTCAGCCGGACCAGCATGCTTGGCATTTGGAAAAAATGAATCGTGCTCAGCATCCCAACCTTGATAGGCTTCCATTTTTTGGTCATGAGCATATGACTCCAATTCAATTTGCTCCTCAAACAAAGATTTATATACGACCGCAGCTGCCCCCGCCTGCTCCAATTTGATGAGGTTATCTGATTCGGTAACGATATTACTTGCCCCAACTACAATCGGATTTTTTAGCGCTAAGCCGCCATAGTTGGTTGATAGGTTAATTTCCATGTTTCTTTCTTTTAAGATTCTGATAAATGTTTGATCTCCTTAAACCGCTGCTGATTGTCCTTCTCTGCCAATGTAACCAGCCGCTTCGCTTCCTCTGGATTGGTGAGGTTAAGTGTCTTGTACCTGATTTCTTCCTCAATGTAGCTTCCAAATTCCGTGTCCACACCACCATTTGCATCCCAGGTGAACGGATCCTTTTCTTGCCCGCGAAGTTCTGGATTGAATCGATACATGGGCCAGTATCCGCTCTTGGTTGCTTTTTCTGATTGCTTCTTTGCCAGACTCATATTATAACCATGGGCAATGCAAGGAGAATATGCGATAATGATAGAAGGGCCGTTATGCTTCTCAGCTTCCACAAATGCGAGGGCTGTTTTTTCGCGATCCATGCCCATGTTAACAGAGGCCACGTATGCGTTACTATAGGACGTCATCATTAATCCCAGATTTTTTTTACTTAGTTTTTTTCCATCGGAAGCAAACTTGGCCACCGCACCTCGTGGAGTTGCTTTCGATGCTTGGCCTCCGGTATTGGAGTAAACTTCCGTATCGACAACTAATATATTCACGTTACGGTTAGAGGCCATCACATGATCCAATCCTCCAAATCCAATATCATAAGCCCAGCCATCGCCACCAAGTATCCAAATACTCTTGTCAACAAAGTAGTCTTTAAGTTCAATAATTTTATTGAGCAGTATTCGAACTTCTTTGTTACCTGAACTTCTCCGGTGCTCTTCATCTAGCATAACCTTGACTTTATCCGCATGATCTTTGGCCTCATTGTTTACTTCATCGAAAAGGGCCATGCTTTTATCTAGGGCATTCTTCAATGGACCATTTATTAGCAGCGGCAATAAGGCTTTAACATTTGTTTTTAATTGTCTTCGATTGGCATCTACGGCCAGCCGCATACCTAACCCAAATTCCGCATTGTCTTCGAAAAGAGAATTAGCCCATGCTGGTCCCTTTCCATTTTTATCCTTTGTATAAGGTGTTGACGGAAAGGTTCCACCATAAATAGAAGTACAGCCTGTGGCATTCGCAATGATCATCCGATCACCGTACAGTTGAGTTACTAAATGTATATAAGGTACTTCGCCACAACCCGAACAACTCGGTGGATATTCTAAGTAAGGCTCTGCGATGTTGGGCTCATTTACAAATGGAAGTTTCTCAATCCAAGTTGCAGGGTTGCCCGGAACCCCTCTATACTCCAAGCGCTTCGTGCCGGTGGGAACAGCTCCGTTGATCGGCATATAAGAAACTGGGATACTATCTCCTTTCAAGCGAAGAATTGGATCAATGATTTTATCGGCAAACCATCCTGATCCCTCTGGCACAACAGTGGTGATTTGTGCAAACTTCTCAGACCCTTCGGGTATCGGCACAGCGACTACAGCCGCAGCAGAAGCGTCAATTGCCTTCCAATTCATCTCAATAATCTCCGGACCTTTGCGTGCAAATTGTTTTTTTACAAACTTCTTAATCAGTTCGATAGATTCTGCTTCAGGCAACACACCTGATACTTTAAAGAAGGCAGTTTGCATAACCGAACTTATCTTTCCGCCCAGACCAACACTCTTGGCAATTTTAGAAGCATCGATAGCATACACTTTTATCTTTTTATTCCTAATCGTCTCCTGCATGTCCTTCGTGAAAAGCTTGAAAATATTTTCTGGCTTCTGGCTAGAGTTGATAAGAAAGGTTCCACCTTCCGTGATACCTTCGAGAATGTCATATTGTCCAATATATTGCGAACGGTGGAGTGCTACGAAATCAACCTTGTTTAAGAGGTACTCAGATTGAATTTTTTCTTTGCCAAACCGAAGGTGTGAAATCGTCCAACCTCCAGACTTATTTGAATCATACTGGAAATAACCTTGGACAAATAGATCAGTGCTGTCGCCAATAATTTTGATAGCGTTCTTATTGGCACTCACCGTACCATCCGAACCATAGCCCCAGAACTTACATCGTACAATTCCCTTTTGTTCCGAGTCAATGTCTTCCTTAACAGTAATGGATCTATTTGTTACATCATCATTTATTCCTACTGTGAAGTTATGCCATCCGTTGTTCTGCAAATGATCGTAAACCGCTTTCACCATGGAGGGTGTAAATTCTTTTGACGATAGACCATATCTTCCTCCGATGATGCGAATGGCTGGTTGCTTACTGGCAAGAGCTGCCACTACATCCAGATAGAGCGGCTCACCTAGCGATCCAGGCTCTTTGGTTCGATCCAATACTGCCACCCTTTTAACTGTGTCTGGAATTTCGCTCAGGAAATCATCTAGCGAGAATGGTCGATAAAGCCTCAATTTTAGTACTCCTACCTTTTCTCCTTTCTTCCTCAAATAGTTGATCGTCTCTTCAATCGTCTCAGTAGAAGAACCGATAGCGATAATAATATTTTCCGCATCGGGCGATCCGATGTATTCATAAAGCTTGTATTTACGACCCGTTTTTTCGCCAAATAATTTCATGTACTTCTTCACGATGGAAGGACATGCATCATAAAATTTGTTTACCGTCTCCCTGCCCTGAAAATAGACATCTGGATTTTGCGCACCTACTTTACAAACAGGTGCTTCAGGTCTTAAGGCCATCGCCCGAAATTCTTCTACGAATTTCATATCTACCATACTTCTCAAATCATCATAGGTGATGGGGATAATTTTCTGAACAGAATGAGAAGTTCGAAAGCCATCAAAAAAATGCAGAAAAGGAATCTTCGATTCCAACGTTGATAGATGGGCAATTACAGCCATGTCTTGAGCTTCTTGCACATTTGATGAAGCAAGCATAGCGAATCCTGTTCCTCGCGTGGCCATCACATCGGAGTGATCTCCGAAAATTGAAAGTGCTTGGCATGCCAATGATCGTGCTGAAACATGAAATACAACAGGTAACAGTTCGCCTGCGATTTTAAACATATTCGGAACCATTAGCATTAGACCTTGTGAGGCAGTAAAGGTAGAAGCCATTGCCCCTGCCGAGAGTGCTCCATGGATAGCACCTGCAGCACCTCCTTCAGATTGCATTTGTGTTACGTCCACCGTTTCACCAAATATATTTTTTCTGCCTTCAGCCGCCCATCCATCAGCTCGCTCGCCCATATCGGACGATGGTGTTATGGGATAAATTGCTGCTACTTCAGAAAATGCATAGGCTACATTCGCTACGGCTGAGTTTCCGTCTGTATTTATATATACTTTGTCTTTCATGATTAATCTAATTATTAAACCATGAAAGTACCTGATACCGCGACCGTGGGTAATGTCAGTGATCAGGATAAAGAATGACTTTTGTCATGGTTGAAGATATGTCCTGTTTTTCTGGTCAACCTTCCCTAGTGTCTACATCCGTATTTTATAATTGAACCTATTCACTATGCCTGTGAATTGAGTTGTTTAAATTAATTTCCTAGATTACCTTTTATCTTCAATCCATACCTGAAAATGACCAAGACGGAACTACTCACTGAATTATGTTCTAATACATTTGTAATGCTCAAGCCCTCACCCTTTAAGGGCATTGGCGTTTTTGCCATTCAGTACATATCCAAAGGATGCAGGGAGATGTTTAGTAAGCCCGATGCACTTGATAAGTGGATCACCCTCTCAAAAGATGAGGTAGGTCAATTGCCATTACACGCACAGCAAATGGTTGAGAATTACTGCTTGTTTGATGCTGAGAGTTATTTCGTCCCTGATTACGGCTTTAAGAAAATAGACGTGTCACTTTTCTTAAATCATTCCGATGCTCCAAATATAATATCCATTAACGATGGCGAATTTTTCGAGGCCACACGCGATATTGGAATAGACGAAGAATTATTAATCGATTATAGCTGGATTGTAAGTGAATCGTAAACCATTTTAACAAGGATGACAATAATCATCTTATTTGAGTGCTTTTTCTCATAGTTTTTTCCTCAATTTATTTGTAAATTTCTTTAGTGAAGTCACTGAAAAAAAGGTAGAAATAAACCGATTTTTTATGAGCTACTACAAAACAATTGATGGAATAAAAATGGATGCTAAGATCATTGATGAGGCCGAATTGATGGTCAAGGGTGCTGGAGATGGTCGCATTTCAGTTAAGGATGCGAAATCTCTTCTTAATCTGGTCACGGACGGAGGCATAATTACCGATACCGAGCGTAGCACGCTAGACTACATCATAAGGAATTACATATGGACCTCCTTTGCATTGGATTGGTTTAACACTGAATTGAGGATTTGGCAATCACACTATGAACCAGTTATTATGACATTGTCAGATCTTTCTGACAAGCACTTCGCTTCCTTAGATGTATTAACAGACCCCGTTGATAAAGCCGCCCGCATACATGCTTTAGAGTCTGCCACCTCCGAAACGAATCTGGATCATGACGATATTGGTCTATGGATCCGTTTAAATGATGGAACAACAGTTGAAGTCTACTCAAACTTCATTGCTCTCGAAAACGAATTTGTACAGCTACGAGGTGGATGTATTGTTCCTGTCAAGGCAATTGAAAAAATAGAGCTATAAACCAATTCGTTAGCTTCCAAAAAGATTGGTCTCTATAAATTCGTTACGAAACTTTCCACCCGGATCGTATTGGTTAAGCAATTGTTTGAATTCACTTAACCTTGCTATCCGTGACTGTAAGATGGATGGCATTATTGTAAACAATTTAGCCCAGTGTGGCCTTGGATTAAATGGAGCCAGCTTCTCTTCCACAAGAGGAAGCAAATCCATAACTACCTCTTCTTGTTTCCAGGTAGTATGAATAACTGCAGAGGTCTGGTTGTAACAAGGACTCATCCAAATATTATCAGCTTCAACAGTACGGATCTCTGAAATGAATAAGTGAGGTGAGATTTTTTCATGTAGGGTCTCCATGGCCATCATGGCAGCATAACCATGTTCTATAGGAATAAAGTATTCAGCCTGTAATTCCTCGCCTGCACTCGGCATAAAACCCATTTTAAAATGAGGCATTCTTTCGTACCAAGGACCAGCCACTCCCATTTGTTCGGTACAATTTTCAGCAGAAAGATTTTCTACCGGATGCATGTTTTGAGTAGCTAATTTTGCACCATAATATTCAGTTGGAAATAAGACATCATCACTGCCCTCTTCAATTCTGTTTTTTATCCAAACTTCATTTATATTTTTATTTCTCCAGTCGGTAAATAGACTTACACTATAACCTCCTGACATAATTGCATGAAAATTCTTTTCCAGCTCAGCCATCGGCAGATTTAGATATACCACCTGTCGCATATTGAAAGTGGGTTGAAGATCGAGGGTGACTTTAGTAACGATGCCAACTGCACCAAGGCTTACAACAGCTCCGTAAAATTGTTCTCCATCACTTTTCGATAACCTAATAACCTCTCCATTAGCCTTAACAAATTCAATCGCTGAAACCCCCGTAGAAAGATTTCCATTTTTTATTCCAGAGCCATGTGTTGCAGTGGTTATTGATCCTGCAATCGAGATGTGAGGTAATGAAGCAAGGTTGTGCAATGCATAACCATTTTCATGAAGATATTGGCAAAGTTCGCCATATTTCATTCCAGCACCTACGGTTACTGTATTTGCTTCTTTGTCTAACGATATAACCTTATTAAACTCTTTTAATGAGACTTGATTTTCGGTGCTGTCGGCTATTTTATTGAATGAATGTCTGGAGCCAAGTCCTCGTAGTTTAGTGCAACTCTTTACAATCATTTGAACTTCTTCCAAGGTAGTAGGATAATGCACGTTGCTCGTACTGTATTCCAAATTTCCTGACCAATTTTTTAGAGGTTGACTCGCCTCATTCGGAGCACATGCCACTAATCTTGAAAGTACTGTGCCTGTTGCCAGTGCTGTGGACGTTTTCAGGAATGTTCTTTTATCCATAATTGAATTTTTTAGAATAGTTAATGATACCCTTTCCCTACTTTATTGAAGATAATATTTGTTCTACCATCTCAACAGATTGTCCCTCTGGATTTGTACCCCAATTGCTTCCAGACATCACAATCACGATCTGGACTTCAGGAATTACAAAAATGTATTGCCCACCATATCCCCACGCAAAGTAAGACGATACCTTTTTTCCCTTCCATGCAAAGTCTCTTGTCCACCAAAAATAACCATAACCTAGTGTAGCCCCTGATTTTATTTTAGGAGTAGTGGACTCCTTTATCCAGTCAGACGAGATTATTTGTTTTCCATTCCAGCTGCCTTGGTTTAGATAGAGTAAACCAAATTTTAGCATATCTCGAGGGCGTAAACCGATATCGCCAATGACACCCATTGGGGTAGGATCTCCAAGATAAGATTGATCGATACCCAATGGTCTTAACAAACGCTCAGTAAGCTCTTCTTTATTTTCAAGATGTGTAGCCCGAAGAAGCA
>JAENVX010000045.1 GCA_016650355.1 Bacteroidia bacterium
GTCAATGGATACAAGGAACAGGACCCGCTGCAAAGCCAAATGCACCGCTGGAAAGCAGTATTCGCAACGTAGCCTATGCACTACTATCAGGCGCTGATGGATGGATGTTTGATGGAGAAGATGCCCTCGGTCAAATCAATGCGATGTCACTTGACAATCAACGCAACCTTAAATTAGCTATTCAGAAGGATGCTGTATTTATGAACGTCTCAGAGACTGTTGAGAGCGAAATGAATCGATGGTCATCTGCCTTCTTTGGCCGCGACATTATCAGCGACTGGAACACACAATTGAATTTTACTACTAAAATATTCCGAGCCCGAGGCCTTCACCTTGATGATCGGCATATTCGCGATGAGAAAGGATTGGCAATGGCTGCTCCCATTGTGGACTTAACATTGTATGTTGTAAATAATTATCAAACGCTGCGAAAGGAGGGATCGAGCATCGTATTATATCTGCCAAAGATACAGACTGCCGAAGAGGCGGCCCTGTGGAGTGACATGATGAATGCACTTGAAGCGCACATTGGACTTGCTGAGGGAACGATTAAAGTATATGTCTTAGTAGAACAATTAGAAGCAACATTTCAATTGATGGAAATCCGTGCAGCGTTAGGAAAGCACTTTGTTGGATTCAATACGGGGCGATGGGATTATATCAACAGTGTATCTGATGCGATGGCGTGGGATAAACGTTTCGTTAACCCAAACATCGAGGGCATTGTAATGACCTATGGCTATATGCGTAATTATGAAGACCGGGTAAGACGCGCTGTGAACACTCCGGATAAGAATGGCAACTTTGCGCTTTGGCAGGGAGGCATGGAGCCTAATATTCCTGTTGGTTCAAAAGAAGGCGTTTCCACTAGCATGAAAAAAGCTGTGGCGGGAGCAGAGCGTGAACAACGCGATGGAGCAAGCGGAAAATGGGTTGCACATTGGAAGATGGTTCACCTTGTAAGACCTGTATGGGAAAAAGTTGGGGCATTAAATCAGTTGGGTAAAAAATTCACTTCGCTCACATATACTCAGCAAGATGCTGATGGACTTACATTGATTGAACCAGCCGCAACAACAATTCGAGGTGCCCGTAATTTATTGAGTGTTGCCTTGCAATATGGAAATGCCTTTTTGCAGGGCATGCAAGCAGCAGCGCTTAAGCCAGCCGATTACTTTGGTAATGATGATATTTTGTATTTAATGGAAGACATGGCCACCGGTGAGATTCGGTTAAGTATATTATGGGAGTGGGTACACAAGGGCGCAAAGCTTACTGAAGATGATACTGAGACAAGCGTGAAATCGGGCGATGTTTTTGATTCAAGTTTGTTTAATAGACTGGTAGAGGAGGAGTATGCTAAGTTACTGAATGCCAGCAATAAGGATGTGCATGAGGATTCTAAAATTACCACCTTGCCAATTTCCAGAGAGATCACGATCAGGTACGTTATTGACCCAGTGAAAGCTCCGTGGTTTATTGATTTGTTAAATATCAATCTTAACAACACAGATTTGAAAGAAGCAAAAAAGCGAATTGGGTTATTTATGGACACCTTTATTAATGATGGTTCCCGGATAACAGAGAATTTGGATTTTTGATCGGCATTTATTTCAGAACCATCAAGGTTAATTCACTTTGAGTACTCTGCCGATTCCAAACTGGTCGCCAACTTTTACCGCTTTACCTCCTTCAAGGTGTATTTCTATTACTTTTTCGCTCAAGACAGGGTTGCCTTTTTCGTCTTTCAATGTGGCAACGATTTTCCGTGTTCCAATATCAATGATTTCACCGGTTGAAGGATAGGCATGTCTTCCATCAAGGCTAAACGTAATCCATCCTGGTTGATCGCGAACTTCAACACTCGCTACCTGTTTTGGAGGCATTACGGTGTTGTCAAAAATATGCATCCGTTGATTGAAGGCATCGCAGAGCCAGACTTCTTTTTCATCTGGAGTTAATCCAATACCATGACTTGGACAACCATGCCTCTTTACAGGACCTTGCGCAAAACCGATTACTTCAATGTGATGAAGTTTATTACCTGAATTTAAATCGCCAATTTCAAAGCCAAGTAGTCCGTTGACATTAACATAACATAATGTTTGTGAACCATTAATAGTAAAAGGCCGTACAGCGCTGGCGAAGGGACCCACTTGTCTTATCATAGAATGCGTACGTGTATCCGAAATTCCGAGTGTGGGTGTGCGTAGGCCAGCTACATAAACCCTAGTACCATCTGGTCCATAAAGTGTATTATGCGCTCCCGAGTTCGTAAAAATCTGCTTGACGATATTGCCTGTAATAGCATCAACCACGTTCCAATGTTCTTTCTCCAGGGTAGGTAGATATATTGTCTTTCCATCGGGTGACATTGAAAGGCGATCACAGCCTCCATCATATTTTTTCTCCCACACAATTTTTCCGGTAGCTAGATCTATTCGTTGCAACGCTTCGAGTGTGGTGATGTAGATGCTGTTTGTGAAAAGACTCACAGCAACCCCCTTAACATTGGATGGTGTTCCATCATCTTTTAGTCCACCAGTAGCAATTCTTTTTACCAAACGATAATTGTCAGATATGTCATATACCAGAATTCCATGTCCACCATATTCCAAATAGTTTCTAATACCAGGAACTGTTACGTACAAGTATTGATTTACCTTCGAAGTTGCCGCAATTGATGTATTGTGAAACAGTGGCGACCATGCTGCGGTGACCACCAATACTATCCCCAAAAGGATAATAATAAAACTCTTAGATTTTGCATTCATAAGAATAAAGTTAGAATATTTTATAACTCCGGTAAAAACAACGTGCGCAATCGAACTGTGAGTGTTTACCTCACCCAATAAAAAGCGTGCAAGCTGCACGATTTCTGCTCCCCTCTCCGGATGGAGAGGGGAAATGATGCACTGCCACATAGCACTCCCTAAACTAAGGGTGAGGTGTATACAGCGACAATTACGATCTTTTTGTTTTGATTTCCAGCAGCACATTTTTCTTAACTTACTGCTGCCAACTGAAATTTATGAAAAAAACCACGGATTATGCATTTTACTTACTTTCACTTGTTGCTCTTTTATCGTGTCAGCAAAAGCAATCTGAAATAAGTACTAATAATTCCTACCTGGAGGAAATTACTGTGTCCCAACTACGGGAAGGTTATGCAAAGGGGACCTTTACCATTGAACAAGTTGTAAACGATTACTTGGTCCGCATCGAAGCGATCGATAAGAATGGGCCCGCGATTAATTCGATTATCTACGTTAATCCGAATGCACTTGAGGAGGCAAGGGAACTTGA
>JAENVX010000046.1 GCA_016650355.1 Bacteroidia bacterium
CCTAAAGGAGCATTATTAGTTGGGCCTCCGGGAACAGGAAAGACGTTGTTGGCAAAAGCTGTAGCAGGAGAAGCTGCCGTTCCTTTCTTTTCCTTATCGGGATCGGATTTCGTAGAAATGTTTGTTGGTGTTGGTGCTGCGCGAGTAAGAGATTTATTTAAGCAGGCAAAGGAAAAAGCACCTTGCATTGTTTTCATTGATGAAATTGATGCGATCGGACGTTCTCGTGGAAGAGGTCAAATGCCAGGCTCCAATGATGAGCGTGAAAATACTTTGAACTCCTTACTTGTTGAAATGGATGGATTCGCGACTGACAGTGGAGTTATTATCCTGGCGGCAACGAACAGACCCGATGTTTTGGATGTTGCATTACTTCGCCCTGGTCGTTTCGACCGCCAGATAAGTATCGACAAACCTGATATTGCAGGACGTGAACAAATTTTTAAAGTCCATTTGAAACCAATTAAGCTTGCAAAAGACCTTGATGTTAAAAAACTTGCCGCTCAAACTCCGGGTTTTGCTGGTGCAGAGATCGCCAATGTTTGTAATGAAGCTGCATTGATAGCAGCTCGCAAAGACAAAACCGAAGTTGACATACAAGACTTCCAGGATGCAATTGATCGCGTGATTGGAGGCCTTGAGAAAAAGACTAAAATTATTTCTCCGGAAGAAAAGAAAATTGTGGCCTATCATGAAGCAGGCCATGCTGTGGCTGGATGGTTCCTTGAACATGCCGATCCGCTCGTGAAAGTGAGTATTGTTCCTCGTGGTGTTGCCGCATTAGGTTACGCGCAATACTTGCCGAAGGAACAATTCCTTTATCAAACAGAGCAGCTTATAGACGAAATGTGCATGACGTTTGGAGGTCGCGCGGCCGAAGAAATTGTATTTGGAAAAATATCCACAGGAGCTCTTAGCGATCTTGAGAGAATTACAAAAATGGCTTACAGCATAGTCACGGTGTACGGCATGAATAAAGAGATCGGTAATCTTTCTTTTTACGATTCAAAGCAATCGGATTACACATTTAATAAACCTTATTCAGAAGCTACATCCGAAAGGATTGATATTGAGGTGAAGAAAATCATTGACAGTGCTTATGACCGGACAAAAGAGCTGTTGACGCACCATCGCGAACACCTTGAAATCTTAGCGAAAGAGTTACTTGAGAAAGAAATATTGTTTCAGGCCGATTTAGAAAAATTGATTGGTAAAAGACCATTTGAAAATCAGACTACCTACCAGAAATTCACAAATGGAAAGGAGCCCAAGGAAGAAACAGTGGAAAAGAAAGAAGATGTTGCCACACCAGATACCCCAGATACCGATACCAAGGATGAATCAGAGAAACAAGTAACCGGGGATGTAGCGAAGTAAGCTTATTCCTTTAAGAATATTTTCAGGACCCTTCAGCCGAAATCTGGAGGGTCTATTTTTTTATTCCTTTCTTTGTAAATGGAAAATGTAGTTCCTTATTTATAGAATGATCGTTAACCTACCCCCTAATCAAAAAATTTACTTCGCCTCTGATTTTCATTTAGGCGTGCCCGATCATGCTATAAGTCTGGAGCGTGAAAAGCTAATTGTCAATTGGCTGGAATCAATACGTCATGACGCACATTCAATTTACCTTTTAGGTGACATTTTTGACTTTTGGTTTGAATACAAGAAGACGATACCCAAAGGGTTTATCCGCTTCCAGGGAAAACTCGCGGAATTGCGAGAGGCTGGATTACCAATCTATTTTTTCACAGGCAACCATGATTTATGGATGTCAGACTATTTTCCCAATGAATTGGGCATTCCTATCTACCGCGACCCACAGGTGCTTGAAGTTGGTTCCACAAAAATTCTAATTGGCCATGGGGACGGTCTTGGGCCTGGGGACCGGACTTATAAAGTAATGAAAAAATATTTATTCAATAGCCCTTTCTTTAAATGGCTCTTTCAATGGCTGCATCCAAATATAGGCATGGCGCTTGCTACTAAGTGGAGCAGACAAAGTAGGATCAGTAATATGAAATTGGAAGAAAAGTTTAATGGCGAAGGCAAGGAGTTTTTGTTGGCTCATTGCCGTGATCTTGAAAAGAAACAGCATCACGACTTTTATATTTTCGGACATCGTCATCTGCCCTTAGACCTAAATGTTGGTGAAGGAAGTAGATACATTAATCTAGGTGAATGGGTTCACTTTAGTACCTATGCAGTATTTGATGGTAAGTCGATTGAACTAAAAAGTTATAAAAAATGAAACTCATATCATTTTTAGTTCTGGTTGTCTCTCCACTGCTTTCCACCGGCCAAACAAAAAAAATAGTTTCCTTTAAAACTTCATCTGAAATTGTCTACGCGGCTATTGACCGTGCGGGTGATTTTTATGTTGTCTTGCAGTCAGGGTTAATCCTAAAATATGACAAGGATGGTGCAAAGCTTGGCACCTATTCTCATATTGGTGTACCCACGTTGTTCGATCCCTCTAATGCAATTCGGCTGTTGGTCTACTATAATCATGCACAAGAGTTTAGCTGGCTTTCGCCAGATTTGAGCGTAAATCCTTTTCAAACTATTGACTCTTCTATTGCTATTGAAGCCACACTTATATGCCCATCAGGCGATCATAACCTATGGGTCTTGGATGATGCTGATCTCAGTTTGAAAAAGGTGAGTCTTCTCG
>JAENVX010000047.1 GCA_016650355.1 Bacteroidia bacterium
ATAGTAGCCGACCAGATGGCACACACTATTGATAATGCGCGTTTGTATGACCAAAATGAAAAGCACAAGGAAATTCTGATAAAGCAAATTGTGGCCAGGAAAAATGCTGAACTAGTAGTAAAAGAAAGTGAGGAAAAATTTCGTGGCCTGGCCGAACAATCCTTAACAGGTATTTACATTATTGAAGGTGATTATTTCAAATACGTTAATCCCTATTTTGCACAAATATTTGGGTATAGTACCAATGAACTTCTGGGAAATTTTAGAGCTGTTGATACCGTGTATGAGGCAGATCGGGAAATGGTGAGAGACACGGTGTATAAAAGGCTGAACGGAGAACCTGTAAAATCAAATTATGGATTCAGAGGAGTTAAAAAAGATGGCTCCGTAATTCACGTTGAAGTGTTTGGCAAAGCGGCCAAAGTGGGGAATAACTTAATTACCATCGGTACGCTGCTGGATGTGACCGACCGTATTCAATCTGCGGAATTAATTCAGGAAAGCGAGAAGAAATACCGCTCACTCATTGAACAGGCGAGCGACCCTATTCTCCTTTATTCTTTTGATGGAACGATTCACGAGTTCAATACCAGCGCGTGGTCGATATCCGGATATACAAAAAAGGAATTTGCCAGCCTGAAACTGGAAGATATCCTGGTAGGGGATGTAATTCTTAATCAGGACAAGTATGCCGCACAACTCAGAAAAGAATCAGTATCGATTGCAAGAAAATTAAAAAAGAAAGATGGGTCAATATTAGAAATGGAAATTAATGCCAAGATGTTGGCAGATGGAAAGATGCTTGCCTTTGCAAGGGATGTTACAGAACGTAAAAAAGCTGAAAATGCGGTTCGGCAAAGTGAATATCGGACCAGGAAAATATTTGAATCCAACATGATAGGTTTTACTATCTGGGATGCCAATGGCGACATCATTGATGGCAATGAATATTTCCTGAAAATGGTAGGCTATACCAGACAAGAGGTAGCCGATAATAAAGTGCGATGGTCTGACATGACACCACCGGAATATGCTGAAGCGGATCGAAATTCCAGAAGAGAATTAGTTGAATCAGGGGTGAGTCAGCTCTATGAAAAGGAGTTTCTCCATAAAGACGGTAGACGCATACCTATTTTAATAGGCGTGGCTCTACTCGAAGAAGGAAATGTTGAAAAAGGGATTTCCTATATTATTGATCTGACCGAACGTAAAAAAGCAGAACGAGCGATCGAAGAAAGCGAAATCAAGTTTCACAGTCTGGTAGAGCAGGCGGGCGATGGAATTTTTATCGCCAATCGAGAACTAAGGTATATTGAGGTTAACAACATGGCTTGCTCAATGCTGGGGTACACCAAAGCAGAACTGCTAAAGTTGAGTATCAAAGAATTAGTTTCTCTATCGCCCGGTGATATACCCCTGCGATTTGCTGAGGTTTTATCAGGTGAATCAATACTTCAGGAGCGCAACCTGCTTAAAAAAGATGGCACGCTCATTCCTGTTGAAATAAACACCTCCCCTATGGAGAATGGAAATATTATGAGCATTATTCGGGATATAACCGAACGCAAAAGAGCAGAAAAGGAATTAGCCACAAGCGAAAATTACCTTCGCTCTATTTTAGAAACAGAACCGGAATGCGTTAAGGTGCTTAACTCTAAAGGCGAACTACTTTCGATGAACCCCGCAGGCCTGACTATGGTAGAAGCAGATAATGAACAAGAGGTACTCAATCACAGGATGGTTGACTTAGTGGATCAAAAATATCGATTGGCTTTTAACCGATTAACCAAAAATGTTTTTAACGGAACCGCAGGAACATTAGAATTTGAAGTAACGGGTTTAAAAGGCGGACATCGTTGGCTTGAAACACATGCCGTTCCCATGAAAGATGTTGAAGGTAACATTATTTCTTTGCTTGGTGTTACACGTGACATCACACAACGCAAAAAAGCAGAAGAAGCAAAGATTGATCGGGAGGCGCAGCTTCAAATGATGAACGACAATCTGCCCGATACCATGGTCTATCAGGTAATACGCAACCAGGATGGTAAAATGAAATTTACTTATCTCAGTAAAAGTGTTCAACGCCTTACTGGCAAGTCACCAGAAGAAATTATTGAGAATCCTTACCTGCTCTACAAACTCTACCACAAAGATGATGTGGCAATGCTGACAGCGGCAGAGACTGCCTCGTTTGAAAGTATGATGCCATTTAATGTTGAAGTACGTGGATACAACGCTGCCGGAGAGTTACACCATTTTAATATACGGGCTGTGCCACGTAAACAACTCGATGGGAGTACCATTTGGGATGGCCTTCACACCGATATTACTGTGCAAAAAAAGGCGGAAGGAGAAAGACAATTCCTGCTCTCGAGGAATCAGCAAACGCTTACGAATATGATGGAGGGCTATGTCCTGGTAAATCATAGAGGAAATATATTAGAGGTGAATCCCTCATTTTGCCAAATGGTAGGGCACAGCCGCGAAGAGCTTTTACAGACAGAATCTAATAAATTAACCGCAATTCTTAACCAAAAGGAAATTGAAGAGAAAATTGCAGAGACAAATGAAAAACAATCACTTCAATTTGAAACGAAGCTCTGGAAAAAAGATAAAAATATAATCGATGTTGATGTAAGTCTCTCCATAGTGACATTTGACGATCAACAGTTGGTGGCGGCATTTGTAAGAGACATAACGGACAAGAAAAAAGCAGAAGCACTAATCCGGCAGTCTGAAGAAAAATTTAAGGCAGCATTTTATGCCAGCCCGGATTCCATTTCAATTACATCCATAAAAACAGGAAAATTGATTGAGGTCAATAGTGGGTTCACAGAAACGTTTGGTTTTTCCCGTGAAGAAGCCATTGCAAAAAGTGCCGTTGAACTTGGAATCAATCGAAATCTCCCTAACCGGAATGAAATAGAAAAATACTTTGAAGGAGGTGGAATGGTTCAGAATGCCGAAGGAATATTATATACAAAGGCAAATGATGCGCGCGCATGTTTATCATCCGTGGTGAAGCTGGATTGGGGAAATGAAGCTTGTTTACTTTCCATTATAAAAGATGTTACCGAATCAAAGAGGGCGCAGCAAGAGATTGTGTCAATGAATAAACAACTCAGAGATTTGTCCACACACCTTCAAAACATCCGCGAAGAAGAACGAGCCAACATTTCCCGCGAAATTCATGATGAACTGGGTCAACAGCTAACAGGCCTGCGAATGGATGCCTCGTGGTTGAATAAAAAAATGAAACCCAGAGAGAAAGTGACAGGCGAAAGAATCGAAGGCATGATTGGGTTGATTGACATTACAATTAAGACAGTTAGGAGAATATCCACAGAATTGCGCCCTGGCATCCTGGATGATCTGGGCCTGTTGGCAGCCCTCGACTGGCAAAGTCAGGAATTTGAAAAACGAACTGAGATCAAGACAACATTTCATAGCAATGTCACGGAACTACACTTGGAAAAATCAACCACCTCAGGAATATTCAGAGTTTACCAGGAAAGTCTGACGAATGTAGCAAGGCATTCTGGCGCGCAGAAAGTAGAAACATTTCTTTCATTCTCAGACAATTTGATCCTGCTAACAATCCATGACAATGGAAAGGGAATAAACGAAGTGGATATTAGTGAAAGAAAAACGCTAGGTATTGTTGGCATGAAAGAACGCGCATTGATGATGGGTGGAGAGTTTCAAATCAATGGCATTCCTGGCAAAGGAACAACTGTTACATTAAGGATTCCTGTCCCAGCTATTGTGCCAGATTAGGAATGTCATCCCGGCCTTTGTTCCTAAATCCCATAGTAGTGAAGTCATCCTTTTGTGCCGGGATCCAGTAAAAACAAATTGCATCCGATAATAAAGGGAATCATTATTAGTATTCATAATTCTTAGCCCACGTGACTCCCTCTGGATCGCGGCATTCGTGCTTCAGCCGCGAAGACACACCGTAGTTAGATTGTCATCCTATCCTCTTGTCCCGAGACCCAGTAAAAAGCCAAAGGCACTTCCTTTGAAGCTTCATCCCAGCCCTTGTACCGAGATCCAGCAAAAAATTATAAAGCAATACCTATTTGAACCTTTTTACATATCTGAAAGTTCTTTCTAATTTAGATACATGATCAGCATACTGATTGCCGATGACCATGAACTTATCCGCAGAGGATTAAAAAGTATTCTGCTGGAAGAATTTCCAAAAGCAATCGTTGCTGAGGCGAACAACGGATTAGAATTAATTCATAAGGCGCGCAACGGAAATTGGGACATCTTTATCAGTGACATTTCAATGCCCGATAAAAGTGGATTGGACACACTAAAAATATTAAAAGAAGAATTTCCAAAAATTCCTGTATTAATTCTAAGCATGCACCCTGAAGATCAATATGCTATTCGGGTACTACGCGCGGGTGCAGCAGGGTACCTTACCAAAGAAACCGCCCCGGATGAACTGGTAATAGCTGTACGCAAAATTTTAGCTGGCAAGCGATACATTAGCGCGGGCGTTGCTGAAAAACTTGC
Organism: Bacteroidia bacterium; assembly: GCA_016650355.1. Taxonomy (GTDB): domain Bacteria; phylum Bacteroidota; class Bacteroidia; order Cytophagales; family Cyclobacteriaceae; genus ELB16-189. The sequence goes on from JAENVX010000047.1 coordinate 4,531, forward strand.
AGATAACCTTGACCATGATTCAAACAAAGCGCTACACGAAACACTGTCCGACCGTGAGTTTAGCGTCTTGAAATTTATCGCTTCGGGAAAATCTGTTTCCGAAATTGCCAACAAGCTCTCATTAAGTGTCACAACCATTAGCACCTATCGTGCACGTATACTTGAAAAAATGGGACTGCATAGCAACGCTGAACTTACGGAATACGCAATTCGAAATAGGTTGGTCTGATCCATCAGGGCCTCTCTTCCGGCCTTGTCCCGGCCATTGTGCCTGATCCTGCTTAAAAATAAATGAATGTCATCCCGGCCTCCGTGCCGGGATCCCGTAAATGAAGAGAATCATCATCCATGAAATGTCATCCCGGACTTTGTTCCGGAATCCCGTGCAAATTAAAACACACGCTATAATTTGTAGTACAAACCATGACAAGACTTTTGCTTTACAACTACAATAGTTAAACAGATACCTCTATTCATCCCTACTCATAACCTATCGTCCTTTGTCTCCTCAATAACTACCAATGAAAAAGACTAAGTTAAACGTGATGATTGTAGACGACTCCTTGCTGGTTGGTGAACGAATCAGGAATTTGGTAAAAGAGCTCAAAGGCGTTTCTATCATCGCCCAGGCGGAATCTACTAAAACCGCATTGCAGTTTGTCGAGAACCAAAAACCTGATGTCATTTTACTTGACATTAATATGCCGGGAGAAAGTGGTGTTGAGTTCTTGAAAAAGGTTAAACAGTCGTACTCCAACATCATGGTCATCATGCTCAGTAATTTTTCGGATCGGTATTACAGAAACCTGTGCAAAGAATACGGGGCTGACCATTTCTTTGATAAATCAATGGAATTTGAAAAAGTGCTGGATGTTTTAGTTGCAACCAGACAATCACTGACCTAAGTAATTAGAGGGGATGACATTTACAAGGAAGAAGAAATTCAAGTGGTTCGCAAAAGCGGCAGCCCTATTTACCATTTCCGTTTCGGGGATGGTATTATTGGGTTGGCTATTTGATATAGCTATTTTAAAAAGTATCGCTCCGCAATGGGTTTCCATGAAGGCAAACACAGCAATTGCGTTTCTCGTGGTAAGTACATTATTCTATTACCAATTGAAAACAGAGGATACAGCAAAAAAAATCATTATACGAAAAACTGGCAGCGTCATTGTTTTTCTTATTGGACTGCTCACACTGCTTCAATACTTATTTCAGATCGATTTAGGTATTGATCGACTCTTTTTTAAGGATCTTATTCAACTTGGCACAGCTTCACCTGGCCGTATGGCACCTTTTAACACTGTCAACATTATGCTAATGGCCGCCAGTCTGTTTTTTTATGAAAGCCATCTCAAAAAAAATCACATTTCAGATTATCTGAGTTTAATTGTGCTCGTAACTTCCGTTATTCCCTTGATGGGATATATCTATGGGATAGAAAATTTGTACAATCTTAGTAACATGACCCATGTTGCCATTCTATCCGCCCTTCTTTTTGTAGCGATTTCATTGAGCATTCTGTTTTCCAAAGTAGAAAACGGAATTGTCGCGCTGTTCACACGAAATACCAACACAAGTAAAGTAGTGTTCAGACAGCTCCTCTCCCTGGTTGTGTTGATCCTTGTAATCGCATGGGTGAGGCTGGTGGGGGAGCAGAGTGGGTATTACTCCAGCGAATTTGGAGTTTTCTTAATAGCTTTTAGTTCTATTATTATCATCTTCATTATGCTCTATATGGGTGCAGTAAGCATGTACAAATCCGAAAAGCGTCATCAGAAATTGACCAACGAGGCATTAGAAAATTTATTACTCTTTCAAGGTCTCCTCGAATCTGCCCCGGACAGCATGTTGGGTATGAATAAACAAGGCACTATTCTTTTTGTAAACAAACAAACTGAACTGCTTTTCGGGTATTCCCGAGACGAACTGTTGGGTGCACCAGTGGAAATGCTAATGCCTGAAAAAATCCGCGTTCATCATACAACGTTGCGGAAGGAATATTATGAAAAGCCAACAACGCGTAGAATGGGCGGATCAGGACCACTGACTGTAACG
>JAENVX010000048.1 GCA_016650355.1 Bacteroidia bacterium
GAATGCCCAACAATCGAAGCATTACAATCAAGTACACCCATATGTTTGATTTGTTGGGGAAGAGATAGGATCGCAGAAGGGTTATTGTTGTGACAATAGGAGATAAAGCTGTCGTACTCGAAGTTGGTAGGACGGAAGCAATAATTAAAAATAGAATAATTCAATCACACAGGGCTGCCCGTGCAGCTATATTTACTTGGCAGGAAAATTTATCGATTTTATTATGTCATTATATACCCAACCACTTCTGCTATCGTTGCGGTAAGAGATGAAGATGTCGTATTCATATTCCCTAATCAGAGAGGCGTTTTGAACTGTTAGATTATGGCAGATGCTAAGGATAAATATTTTGACCTTCCGGCATTGAAGTACCAGGGATTGCTATTGACGAATAGGATGGCATGTCCATTCCTGCGTTTTTACTGGATTCCATTAAACCATTGAGTTTGCCATCTATTTTTTCCATTAGGTATTTATGAATACCCGCAGCAGCTTTCTTTGCCTGGCCCATCGCTAGAATAACGGTTGACCCACCCGTGATGGCATCGCCAGCGGCAAAGACTCCCTTCTTGCTGGTTTGACAAGTCTCATTGTCAACTACTATAACACCCCATTTGTTGGTGTTAATTTCTTTGTCGGTAGCCGGAATGATTGGATTAACGCTGCACCCCAGGGCCATTACTACGGTGTCGCAATCTTCAATAAAAAATTCTCCTGTTGGAAGCGGTGTTCTTCGTCCGGTTTCATCCGGCTCAGATAACTCCATTCGCTCGCATTTTATCTGCTTTACAAAATTATCTTCATTCACAATAAATTCTACCGGGTTGGAAAGCCAGCGCCATGTAATATCTTCTTGTTCGGTATGTTTCAACTCTTCAGAGCGTGCCGGTGCTTCATCCTTTGACCTTCGATAATAACAGGTTGACACTGCACCTAATCGTTTGGCTGTGCGCAGCACATCCATGGCGGTGTTACCAGCGCCTATTACTGCTACTTTTTTTCCCGAAGAAACAGGCGTGCTGTATTGCGGGAAGCGATTGGCATCCATCAGGTAAATACGGGTAAGATATTCGTTAGCCGAATACACTCCATTGGCATTTGAGCCCGGAACCTTTAACATGCGAGGAAGTCCGGCACCTGTACCAATCATTACTGCATCAAATCCTTCCCGATGTAATAAATCTTCCAGCGTCAGCACTTTTCCAATCACCATGTTATATACAAATTGAACCCCTAACCTGGAGAGAAAGCGGATGTCTTGATCTATTATTTTTATAGGAAGGCGAAAGCGTGGAATACCATACACCATTACCCCTCCTGCCCTATGAAAGGCTTCAAACACTACTACATCATGTCCTCTAATAACTAACTCATATGCAGCAGAAAGTCCTGCGGGACCGGAGCCAATAATGGCTACACGTTTTCCGGTTGGTTCTGCTATTTCAGGAATTTCAAGGAGACCATTCATTCGTTCATAGTCAGCCGCATACCGTTCAAGATTACCAATTCCAACAGGAATGTTTTTTCTTCCCACAACACAAACTGCCTGACATTGCTTGTCTTGAGGGCAAACTCTTCCGCAAATAGCAGGGAGAAAATTTGTCTCTCTTATTTTCTTTGCTGCCGCTGCGGTGTCTCCATTTTCAATCAATCTAATAAAACCGGGTATATCAATACCCACCGGGCATGCTCCAACACAAGCAGGCTTTTTACAGTGAAGACAACGCATTGCCTCCTCTAATGCCTGCTCATTTGAATACCCTATAGGCACTTCATCAAAATTTTTTATTCTGGATTGAGGAGGGCTCAAGGGCATTTCCTGATGAGGAATTTTTGCTCTTTCTCTGTTGCTTAAGGTTGGTCGATCAGAAATCATATCCAGATTCTTAAACTTTCATATTTGTGAAAGCAATTTTTTCTTGCTCGGCAAACATTTTCTGTCGCTTCATAAGATTCTCAAAATCTACTTTATGCCCATCAAAGTCAGGGCCATGGAAGCAGGCAAATTTTGTTTCACCCCCAACGGTTACCCGGCAAGCACCGCACATACCGGTTCCATCTACCATAATTGCGTTAAGTGAAACATACGTGAGGATTTTCTTATCACGTGTCATTTCACTCACCGCTTTCATCATGGGTACTGGTCCAACGGCCAGCACATAAATTACATCCTCGAGAGCTAGAATTTTTTGTAGTGCGTCTGTAACGAAACCCTGTATGCCCATAGACCCATCATTGGTAGAGACAAGTACTTCATCGCAAACCTGGTTCAACTCATTAAGCATAATCAGGTTGTCCGAACTGCGGGCTCCTACGATTCCTATGACTTTATTGCCCAATGTTTTGATATCCTTTGCCGTAGGAATAATGGCACCGGTTCCGTAGCCTCCACCGATCACTATGCATGTACCCATCTTCTCAGGAAGTGATGATCGTTCACCAAGCGGCCCAACAACATCTTGAAAAATATCGCCCGGCTCCATCGCATTAATTTCTGTTGTCGTTTTGCCAACAGCAGAAACAATGATATCGAGCAGACCTTGCTTTCGATTCCATCCGCAAACTGACAAGGGTATTCGCTCGCTGAAAATATGAGGGCGAATAATGATGAACTGTCCTCCCTCAATCTTTTGCGCAATGTATGGCGCCTGAATGCTGAAGTGATATGTATTGGCACAGAGAAGCCTCTTTGTGATAATTTTAAATTGCTGTATATACTTTTGAGTTGAATAGGAGCGTTGGCGGAAGTATGGTAAAAATTCCTCTGCTTCTCTTCGTACGATAAAGGCTCTATCCCAATTATGCAGTTCGTCCCTTCCTGCTATAGTAAGGAATGCCTTATATAGTTTTATTTCATTTTCATCTGATAACAATCCTTTGCGCATCATTCTACCAAGAGAATAGGCAGCATTTTTTCGAACCAGGGCTTGTGCATTTGACAAGAAGCTAACAACAGTATCAAACATGTGTTCTCTGAGCTCATTGTCGAAGGCAGAGGGGGGAAGTTTTTGCGCCAACCGGCCTACTGTGTGCAATGCTACTGAAGTGATTTGATGGTTGTTGCTTTTTGCAACATTGAGTATCGCTGGTAGTGCTGCGGTAACTTCAGGGATTTTAAAAAAAGATAATGCCTGAACAATATTGATGAGGTCACTCTCATGATTCTGAAGATCACTAAGTTTTTCAAGGATGTATTGAAGACCCGCTTTTCCGTTTCGTGCCAGCGTCTGACCAAAATATACTGCTGATTCACTATCGGCTTCAAGCATTTCCTTGAATAGATAAGGTATCATTTCAGGCCCAAATCCTACGATCCTCTTTTCAATATGCACGGCCAGCTTAGGAAAGTCTGTTGATCCGGTATGATGTGTATGGAAGAACACATCAGAAAGGGTTGTGGATAAATCAATTTTTTCCGCTAAACTAAAATCATTAATCTGCTTAACGGCTTGTATAGTCATAGTGACTGACTCCACAGAATGCGTGTCAAGATTTTGGACTATTTGATTAACCCTATCCGTCATTTTTGATTAGATGCTGTTCACATGAAATAATTCCTGATCCCAACAACTCAAGTTAGTAAGAATTAATCGGCTTGAGAATGACTAAAATCAGGATAATACCTTATCCATGTCATTAAAGAGTGAAATGGATATAGGGTCAAAACTCACGTTGCTAAGTAAATGATTTCGGATCGCAATAGGTGTGGGAAACGATAGGGAAGAAGCTAAGACACTTCAGTTTTTCCTCGAGGCTTTTGTCAACGTTGTGGGGTTCTAATAAACCATCGTGCGGGTTTTGATCAAAGTAGATCGAAAGTGGATGGAAGGCATTTGCTAAAGATCGAAATTTGTTGTGTCGACTGCAGCAAATCCATTAAAAACTCCAAAAAGGAAAAGGTGTTCAAAATGAACACCTTTTAACTCAGTTTATAAAATGTAGGTTTACCTTATTGTGAGATGTACTACCAAACCAGATTTTTTGACCTAGCTTTTTCCCGGATGGCTTTGATCATGGCTGCATCGAGCGTTGTTTCCTCATTCTCTTTTTGACTGTGAGTAGCAATGTACTCCTGACGTTTCTTGTTCAACTCCTGAATTTCGTTCTGAATTGTTTTACGCTCATTGGTTTTTTGTGTTACATACCCTTTGCGTTGTTCAGCAGACATTCCCTGCATTTCTTCGGGAAGTTGTTCTGAGGGGGCGGCAGAAATTACACTTTCGTCCTCTTTCGCTGCATCCACTAAATCCCATGATGAATTTTTATAAGCATGTGTACTTTTTGAAACAGCTCTTTCAACTTTATTGGCCATGCCATAACTCTCCGCATTTATGTCCTGTGTAGCTTGTGCCGCCTTCTTTTGTTCGCCTGATATGCCATAGTAGATATACGTTTTGTTCAATCGCTCATTGCATGCAGCAATTTTTGAATCATACGGAGTGGAGATATAGACTGTTTTACGATTTTGTTCAATACTCATATAGCTTCCACCAGTAATATCTGCTCCATCTTTCCAGTTGGTGTGCATGCCTTCTTCAAAATGTCCGCAGAATATCGTGTTCACGATCACGCCTTTTTCTTTTGCAACGGAGCAAGCAATTCGATATGAAACAGCGCCTTGTGTGAACGGCTCATTACCCGCAATAAAAATCATTTTCAAATCTGCATTCGAGGTTGACCAGGCAAGCTGGTTAAGTGAAGTCTTGATCACCTGACCACAAAATTCATTACCTCCATTGGTAGAAAGCGCAAACAATTTTTCAGAGATCAAATCTAAGTCATCCGTCAAGCCGCTCACCTGGCGAATGTATCCTTCCGATGACGGCAGGCCATCGTTTCCGTATTCATACAAAGCAATTTTAATGCTGGGTCTCGAACCGTCTCCACATTTTGCTGCTGCCAGTTCGTTTACAATTTTCCAAAGTTGTGATTTGGCCTGATCGATAAGTCCATCCATGCTGTTACTTGTATCCAATAACAAGGCAAGCATAATTTGTTGGTCCTTTGCTTTGGTTTTTTCAGGCATTGACTCAATTGAATTAATCGATCTGAAGCCTGATGCTATGGTGATGCCCAAAATGACAATAACCACTTTTAAAAAACGAGGGCTGATAATGTTCATGGTTTCCATACAATAGTTGTTTAAAGTTTATTGTAGGATGCATCCTATCGTTAGATTCCATAAAATTTCAGGTCAAAAAATTTTTTGAGTAACAAAACGATACCCAAAATCAACTAGAAAGAGTCAAAAAGGCGATTCTCTCGTTTTAGGAAATTGAATATAAACGCGCTGTAGAAGCCATGTTAATCAGGATGTAATAAGGAATCAGATCACCCTTAAAGAGGATAAGCACAGTGCTGTCCGATTTTTAGGACACTAAAAGGTTGATGTAATTCCTTCGCTTCGAATACAAAGTCCGCTGGATCAGCAGTATTAAACTCAAATAAATCATAATGATGAGGAATGACACATCTTGCTCCTGCTTGTCTACCAAGTTGTGCGGCCTCTTTGGCAGTAAGGTTTCCTGCTACGCCTCGGGAAGGATCGTTACCGTTAATGGGTAAGAAAGCAACATCAAGATCAAATGGCTTCAGGATATCAGCCATACTATCATACCACAAGGTATCACCACTATGATAGATTGAAAATTTGCCGAACTGAACAACAAAGCCCATAAACTTACAACGCCCCATTTCATCTCTATCAATTGTATTGTGTGCAGCCGGCACTCCATGAAAAGTGAATCCTTTCACCTCCATTGTTTCACCGTCATTTAAACCAATTGGAAAATCATGAGCGCATTTCACCCGATCGGTTACAAAGGTTCGGTTCGCCTCGGGTATAATAAATTTAATTTCAGGATTAGCTCTCAACAATGGGATTAATGTTTCAGCGTCCAGGTGATCAGTGTGATTATGACTAGACGTCACTATATCAATCATGTCTAACAGACTGGGGTCAATCACCAACTCACTCATCCTGACATGAGGTTTGTTGGTCCCTGCGTATTTTGTTGATAAAGTATCAGATAAGTACGGATCAAAAAGAACACAGCTTCCATTCCACTGAATCAGAAATCCACTTTGGCCTAACCACCAAATATCAAAATGATCTGATGTTGCATTTTCCTTTGCTCTATAAAGCTGTATTTGTAGTTCGTGGTCTTTGCAAAAAGCAGGAATCAATTGTGACGGACTCATACTTATAAACTCTCTCTTACTTTCTTTGCTCCTAGCACCATGTTCACAAGCTTTTGCCGCGAGGCCCATCGGGCAGTCTGGCTCAATCCACAATCAGGTGCTATGGCAAGTTTCTCTGCTGGCACATAAGGCAAACATTTTTTTATTCTCGCTACAACATCTTCCACCGTTTCGATGTAGTAATTTTTTACATCGATGATTCCCACGGCCACATCCATCTTTTGGGCAAATTCTTTTAACAACTCAACTTCGGAAAATTCACGATTGGCCATTTCAACATGCACCTCATCAATCTTAAGGTCTAGAAAATCCGGAAGCATTGGCGCAATGCTGCGAAATCCTACCGGTCTTCCCTTAAAATTGCCAAAGCATAAATGGGTTGAGATTCTGCATTTGCCATAAATAGAACCAACCGTGCGATTGAAAATATCCACAAAGCGCTTCGTATCTTCTTTGTATGCATAACAACTCATGGAAGGTTCATCCACTGTTATCTCCTTACAGCCTGCTACCACCAAATCTTCTAATTCCTTTTTTATAAAAGGCAACAATGCTTCAGTGATGGCATACCGATCTTTGTATTTCGCGTTTGGTAAGAGTCTACCGCTTAGAGTGTACGGACCTGGCACACTTGCTTTTAATGTAGGTCCAGTCGGTGCCAATCTTTGAAGTCGTTTAAACTCTCTAACAACACCTAATCCATCCGGGGCCGTGATGGTATCTACTATCGTATTTTTTCCGCGCTGGTCGTGGGCTGCTGGTCCCCACTTACGCAAGTCATCTGTATTTTCCTTTATCCCTTTTAGATATCCATAGAAGGAAAGATTAAAATCCAATCGGGTTTGTTCACCATCAGTAATTACATCCAAGCCTGCTGTTACCTGATCGTGAATGGCTGCAATGACTGCATCTTCGATCATCTCTTCTTTGTCAGCATTGCCAAATTCATTCAAATTCTTTACGGCAAATTCCAACCATCCTGGAAAAGGATAACTGCCAATAACTGTTGTGCGAAGTGGGATGGGTTGCATAAGAGATTAAATTATTTTTGTCCTACTTTTTCATAAAGACGTGCTAGTCTGTGCGCATGCTCATCATAAGCACTCTCAAATAATGTGACTGCCCTTTCTTCGCCTACAACCACTGCCCCACTCAATACGGTGGGCGGTTGTCCATTTTTTGTGAGTAGCCTCGCCACTTCTGCTTTTATACAGTTGATGATCATTGCCCCGCCAACAGTCGACCCCGGGGAAACTGGCGTATCCAATCCCTCCACATACACCATCGCATCGCCTGCAGGCGCACCTGTGTCGATAACGATATCAGCGAAGTCAGTTAATTTTTTTCCATCAGCTCGTTTGCTTTTGCTTTTTTCTGAATGCTCTTTGGTAATGATAGCAACCACCTGAATTCCTTTTTTTCTAAATAGTTCAGCCATCTCAATAGGGACGATGTTACAGCCACTGGAAGAAATAATAAGCGCACTGTCCTGTTGAGTAACATCAAAATTGCGAAGTATGCGCTCAGCCAGTCCTGAAGTATTTTCCAAAAACATAGCTTGTCGCTGACCATTTGCCCCTACTACCAGGTTGTGAAATGTTAAAGACAGTTCAACTATAGGATTGAATCCCGGAAAGGAGCCATAACGTGGCCACATTTCCTCCACCATAATGCGGCTATGGCCAGATCCAAAGACGTGCACCATTCTGCCTGCCAAAATGGTTTGCGAAAAGATTTCAGCTGCATGTTGAATGGATAGCTCTTGCTTCAATACAACTTCTGTAAGCAGATGACATTTCTGAAGATAGTCGTGTGTTGGTGTCATGGATTGGTTATTTCATTTTAGAAAAAGCAAAGGCTGCCGCGCCTACTGCTCCTGCATGATCGGAAAAGTGAGCAAATTTTACTGGTGTTTTCTTTCCGCCTGGTCGCCATTCATAGTGATCAAGAAAATCCTGAAGCGGTTCTAACAAGGCATCTTTTGCTTGAATAATACCGCCACTTAATATCACAACTTCCGGAGATAAAATATTAATCACCGAGGCGATGTTGATCGCAAGCTTTCGCACTGAAGAAAGCCAAACCCACGAGGCAAAGTAATCTCCTTTCCGAAAGTCATTCACCAGTTCTTCTGTTGTTTGGTACTTTCCGTGTGAGCGATCAGCGAGTGATATATTTCCAATCGCAGATTCAATGCTGCCCGCCATATTGGTAACATCTCGCTCAGAAGTCTCGGCATTGATTGTGCTATGTCCTATATGACCAGCCATTTGCGAAAAGCCCTGGTAAAGTTTGCCGTTAATTAATATAGCACCCCCCACGCCAGTACCTAATGAAATCAATGCAGCATGTTGAAGCCCTTTGGCAACTCCGAATTTTGCTTCGGCAACAATAGCCGCATGGGCATCGTTAAGGACAGCTATATTTTCTCCAACCCAATCAGACCAGTTAAAATTTTCAAGTCCATTCATTCTTCCGGGCATGAACGAAATACAATTGTTTTCAGCATTGGCAAGACCTGGTGCACATAATCCAATTGCAGTAACATTACTATCAGCCTTAGCTTTAAAATTCTGAATCATCTCTGCCACCGCCTGTTTCCAATGCGTGTCATCTTTTTCAATTGTTTCAGTCTTCGTATCCAGTATCGTATTCCCCTCTTGATCGATCAGCACACCTTTTATGTTGGTGCCCCCTAAATCAATACCTATAGCTAATGATTGCATAGTGGAGAATTAAAATTGTCCTTCGCTGACAGACCAGCCACCATCTACAGAAAGGACTTGACCGGTGGTGAAGTTTGAATAATCAGACATAAAATAAACAGCAGCACCGTTTAAGTCAGCGGGTTGGCCGATGCGACCTCCACCCAAAGGTTGTTTTGTTTTGATGAATTTCATTATAAGGTCATCGTTGGTAGCACGTTGCGCCATAGGCGTCTCGATCAGTGATGGCGCCAGCACATTAACTCTGATATTATGAGCTGCGTAATAGGATGCAATAGATTTTGAAAATCCTATCACAGCAGATTTCGTGGCTGCGTATGCGTGCGTAACAAAATATTTTGGTGATGGAGAAATTCCCAATACTGAGCCCATGTTCAAAATACTTCCGGAGGTTTTTTGGTCAAGAAAAGTTTTTATTGCTGCCTGATTTGATAACATGAGGGAGGTTAGATTCATCGAAAAGGTTTCATTCCATCCTTCCAACGTCATTTCATGCAAAGGCCCATCTCCAAACTTTCGGCCGCTTCCTCCCGCCACATGATATAGTCCGGAGAACATTCCGAATTTATTTTTGCAAAGGTTAATAGCATCCATCGCAGTATCTGATTGGGCTGCGTCACCAACAATGGCTGTTCCTTTTTCACCCAATAACTGAGAAGCTTTTTCAACGCTCTCCTCATTACGGCCTACCACTACAACATTGGCTCCGTGTTCCACAAATGATTGTGCTGCCGCCAATCCGATTCCAGTCGTTCCACCTATAATTACGATTGACTTTTGAAGAAGCCAGGGATTGGCCATAAGTGATAGTTTGACACAATGTAAGAATTGTTTTGCAATGATGTTTTAACCAGCAGGCAATCGACTTACTATGAACCTAAATCAAAACCACTTGATGGTAAGATCAATGAGCTTCTGTTTAAAATCCGTATACGGTGGCGATATATGATCAAACCCACTCAACGGAGACCACTGTTTCAAAACACCTCTTGCATTTGAGAAAGCTTCGAAGCCATAAAATCCATGGCCTTTTCCTATGCCGCTATTATTTGATCCGCCAAATGGAAGATTGTTATTGATAAAGTGAATTCCGTTATGATTAACACACGTTCCGCCTGCACGGGTATTATTGATAATGCGCTTGATATTCTTTTTGCTGCTGCTGTAAATGTAAAGTGCCAGAGGTTTTTCTTTCGAATTGATTTTATTAATCACTTCCTGCAAATCAGTATAGATGTAAAAAGGTAATATGGGACCAAAAATTTCCTTTTCAGCAAGGTCAGAATTTTCTGGAATATCGGTCATGATAGTTGGTCCAAAATAATCCTGACCAGGGTCTGTCTTACCACCATATTCAACCTGAGCTCCCTTTACGAGTGCGTCCTGAAAGTAGCCCTCCACC
>JAENVX010000049.1 GCA_016650355.1 Bacteroidia bacterium
ACTTGAAAATTGCTTATACGTTTCAATCAACAATAAATTGTAGCTCTTTGCCGAGGACAATCGTTCAGCCTCCAGGAACAACTCCGTTGCTTTGACGTAATCCTTATTCTGCTTATGAATTCGTGCTAAATAAATTAAGTTCTCCGCTTGATATCTCGAACTCCCAATCTTTTTTGCCACTTCATATGATATCTGAAAATGAATTAAAGCTTCTGGAAAGTTCGCTGTCCCAAAATTTGAAACACCCAACCCAATCTGGCTTTCCAATCGAACAAGGTCAGAACAATTGTCTTGACAAACAGAAAGTGCTTCGGTAAAATAATTCTTGGCTTCCTTGTAGTTTTCCAGGGAATTGTAACAGAGACCAATATTTATAAGCAGGCGGTCAAGGTCGTATAGATCATTTGACTCTCGTTTTAACACCAAGGACCGATTATAGTATTCAATCGATTTATGAAAATCCCCCAACTTATAATAAATGAGGCCGATGTTGTTTAATGCAATACTTATATCAGGCTTATTCCCCTCCTCTTCGCGGATAATCAGTGATTCAAAATTAAATTTTAAAGCACTATCATATTGAGCCAATAACGTATGAGAAATTGCCAATGAGTTTAATAGTAACATAATCTCAGAAAGGTTGTCATGCCGCCTTGCAATTTTGAGAACACGCTGCGCCATTTGAATTGCCTCGTCTATACGCTCCAGTCTTCGTAGCTCGCCCGATTTAATCCGTCCTGCTTTCGTTATTAGGCTTGAATCTCCCATCTCCATAGAAAGAGTAAACAAATCCTCTGCATAAAGTAAGGAAATGGAGTCATTCACATCGGAATACTCATAAGCCAAAGCAAATAGAACTTCGTACTTAGCCGCGCCTGAGGACGTCTTAAGCAATGACTTTAATGAATCAACCTTTTGGGCATTGACCACAAAAGAGGACAGCATTAAAACCAGTAAACCGGTTGCTCCTTTTATTTTATTAAAAATAATTTGGTACACGGGTAATTTTCAGAATTTATTACATGAAAAAGTTATTCTGACTTCCAGAATATTTGCACATCAAATTAATAAACGAAAGCAAAAATAACTTTATAACCAAACCAAACATGAAAAAATTATTCTACATCCTCGTTCTTGTTGTAACAAGCTTCGCAACATTCACCTCTTGTACAGAAGAAAACGTCACGCCAAGAGAAACTGAGACTCCTCCAGCAGGAGGTGCTTCTGCACCAAAAGGCTCATAAATAACTTTATAATAAAACAATTCGATTTTTAACAAAAACTTTAAAACATAATAAAAATGAAAAAATTATTCTACATCTTAGTTCTTGTTGTAACAAGCTTCGCAACATTCACCTCTTGTACTGAAGAAAACATAACACCAAGAGAAACTGAAACTCCTCCAGCAGGAGGTCCATCAGCACCAAAAGGATCATAAGCTCAAAACTTTTTTTAAAGAATATTCAAAAACATTAAATAAGCTTTTATGAAAACAAGAATAATCGTTTTACTTGCCATTTCAGCAGTAATAACTCTTTCATTTACATTCAAAGCCGCTACTAAAATGAATAAACCTTCTGCAAAACAAACCACACAGCAAATGCATGCAGATGAGCCATTGGGTGGTTTTGTGTCTGAAGATAAATTCTAGACATACAAAAGATCAGGTTAGAATCATTTAATATAGAATCGACTTCAATAGGAGTCGCTTCTATCTCTACCTACTTTTTGGTAGTAGATAAAAATATCTTTGTCCCGAAAAAAAGCTGAGGAACCTCGCGTGGGGTCCTTTGATACTATTTGGCAGAAAAAGGTTCCTTTTTCAACAAAACCTTACATGTCAAAATCACCTATTTGGAATACAACCTAAGATTAGACAATCTGGCTATTTGATCTCGAACTCGAAGGGCATTCGGGCCTGCACGCCCTGGTATTCCTTCACATTTTGCCAGCGCTGGTACCATTGATAGTATTCACCAAGTTCAGCTTGCATGTTTCTGGCTTTCGTATTTTGTTCAAAGTCACCCATTAGCTTTTCCAGGAAGTTCTTCTGCTTAGGATAATATCTCAATTTGAAGTCATTTGCCACCCCGCCTTTTTCAGCGGCCAATGCAATGGCATCTTCAAATCCACCCAAAATATCTACCAGGCCGTTGTCTTTTGCCTGCGTGCCTGTCCAAACTCTGCCAGAGGCTATTTTTTTTATATCGTTTTGGCTCATATGCCGGCCGGCCGCAGCTTTGGCCGTGAAGATTTCATAAATTTCATCAGTCTGTTTTTGCCAAATATCCTTTTCAACATCCGTCAATGAACGTGTCACCGTGATAAGCTCTCCAATTTTTCCGGTCTTCACTTCTTCAGAGGTTATCCCCAATTTGTTGCCCATAAATTGACTAAGATCAAAGAGCACGCTAAATACTCCGATCGAACCCGTGATCGTTGTGGGTTTAGCTACAATGGTATCGCACGCCATCGCCAGATAATAACCTCCCGATGCAGCATAATCAGCCATGGAAGCAATAACAGGTTTCTCCGCTGTTGCCAAGGTTATCTCCCTCCACATCTGATCACCTGCTTGAAAAACTCCACCTGGACTGTTGATGCGGATGACAATTGCCTTTACTTTATCATTTGTGCGCGCTTTCCTTATCTCTTCACAAATTGTGGCTGCACCTACTATGCCTTGGTCTGCTTCGCCTGAGAGAATCGTTCCATCTGCGACAATCACAGCCACTTCGTTGGCTGAACTCTTATACGTACTTACACTTTTTCTATACTTCGCATACTTTACAAACGAAATTTCTTTGTCTTCCTCCAGATTTAATCGCTGACTGAGGTCTGATTTAAGTTGATCATCATAGTATAATGAATCTACAAGACCATATTGCAAAGCTTGCTTGGCATTTTGTACCATCATGTTGTCTGAAATTTCTTTGAGCTTGTCTTTGGTTATCTTTCTGGATTCCGAGATCCCACTCAACATTTCGTCATAGATGGAATTGAGCATTGAATTAAGTTGAAGTTTATTCTCATCGCTTAAGTTTTCTCGTAGAAATGGCTCTACAGCACTTTTGAAGTCACCAACACGGAATACCTGAGGTCTGATTTCCAGCTTATCAAACATTTTTTTAAAAAACATAACCTCAGAAGCCAATCCATTAAATTCCACCTGACCATTAGGATTGAGATAAACTTTGTCAGCTACCGAAGCAAGGTAATAGGCACCTTCTGAATAGGCATCCGAATAAGCCACCACCCATTTACCGGAAGATCTGAAATCAAGAAGTGATTCACGGATTTCCCCCACAGTAGAAATTCCGGCCTGCAGGTGGCTAATATTGAGGTAAATCCCTTTTATCTTATCGTCTGTCTTTGCATACTTAATAGCCTGCTTAAGTTGTATCAGCCCAATACTTTGGTCACCAGCACCAGGGAACAATTCTGATAACGGATCTTCGACCTCTTGCTCGGTAATAGGTGATTCCAGCTTCAAGTGAAGAACGGAATTGTCCGAAACAACGACCTCCTTGTCATTTGCAACAACACTTAAAATAATAATGCCAAGTAAAATCAACACCCCCAACGCCACCAAAGTGCCTAAACATGAAGCAAAAAAGCTTTTGAAAAAACCCATAGTCAAAAATTAAGTTTCAAAATTAAATATTCCTTTCGTATTTCGAACTAATAATGGATAACGGAGTTTTCTTGCTTTTGGGTTCAAATCTTGGTAATCGTGAAGAGAATCTTTTATATGCCCTAAATTCCATCCAACATATTGGGATGGTCGTTGCCTCTTCCGCTATATACCAAACAAAAGCGTGGGGCAACACGCTGCAACCAGATTTCTTAAATCAGGTGGTTCAAATCGCCTATGACAAATCTCCTCATCAATTGTTGTTGGAAATCCATACCCTTGAAAATGAGATGGGCCGTTTAAGGAGCGAGAAGTGGGGACCACGAATTATTGACATCGATATCCTATTCTTTGGCCAACGTATAATAAATGAGGAGAATCTGATCATTCCCCACTCGGGAATAGCAATGAGAAGATTTACGCTACTGCCCCTCTCAGAAATAGCGCCTGAGTTTATACACCCCGTCTTGAATAAAAATTGTAATCAGTTATTGAAAGAATGCCCTGATACTTCCTACGTTGAACTTTATCAAAAATGAGCATATCCTAAATACTCATCACTTCAACCTCTGGGGCAATCTTTTTAACCAATCCTTGTAAAACTTTTCCTGGTCCACATTCAATGAAAGTCTTTCCTCCATCCCTCACCATGCTTTGAACCGACTGGGTCCATCGCACCGGAGCCGTAAGTTGGTCGATTAAATTCTTTTTGATTGTATTGACATCAGATGATGGAGTTGCATTCACATTTTGATATACCGGGCAGTTCGGAGTCTGAAAGTTCGTCACTTCAATCGCTTTAGCTAATTCTTCCCTTGCTGGTTCCATTAAGGGAGAATGAAAAGCACCTCCTACGGGTAGTGGCAATGCGCGTTTCGCTCCAGCTGCCTTTAATTTTTCACAAGCAATTTCAATTCCTTTTAATGACCCCGAGATTACAAGTTGCCCAGGACAATTGTAGTTGGCTGCTACAACTACCTCATCAATCGTGGCACAAACATCTTCCACTATTTTATCTTCAAGCCCAAGTATTGCTGCCATCGTTGATGGGTTTAGCTCACACGCCCGCTGCATGGCCATAGCTCGTTTATATACCAATTTCAAAGCATCCTCAAAAGACAGTGCTTTATTCGCAACTAATGCCGAAAATTCGCCTAGCGAATGTCCAGCAACCATCTCCGGGGCAAATGTTCTATTCGAAAGGCCAGCGGCAACTGAATGTATAAAAATTGCAGGCTGAGTTACGTTCGTTTTCTTCAATTCATCAGCTGAGCCAGCAAACATAATTTCAGTAATACTAAAACCAAGAATATCATTCGCATTTTCAAAAAATAATTTGGCTTTCGGGTTAGTGTCATAGAGATCTTTACCCATGCCAGTAAACTGTGCTCCTTGTCCTGGGAATATGTACGCCTTCATAAATTAAAGTTAATTACAATGTAACCTCGTTATCCAAAAATCTTGATTTTAATTGTGGAGTTGGGATCATACAAGAATCTTTTTTTCCAAACCATGTATAGCGATTAGTAGCTACAATAGTATAAACCCAGTCGCGCATGAACCGTGGAATTATTTTGAAAATGTATAACGCAGGCCAAAATCGATCTAGATCCCTGGTGATTTCCAATGCAGCATCACTCTTTTGAAAATATTTTTCATCCTTGATGAGAATGATACTATAAAGTTGGTTAGTGGTCAGCCCGAACTTATGAAGCTGGTATTGGCCGAAAGGGGATTGCAATGCGGCAAACCTAAAATGCTCTTTCGAATCTCTTCTGATGATAAATTGGACAGACCCGCTACAAAGGTTACACAGCCCATCAAATAGGATTACATGATTTGGCTCTACCGGATCAAGTGCACCCATCCCTTAATCGACTTTTTTTTCTGCGATGGGTCAACCACATCGAACGTGACATTTGCATTGTAATAATAGACCCCGGCAGACAATTCTCTGGAATTATTATCTCTGCCATCCCAGTCAATATAAATACTGCGTTCACCACCGGAATTATATCTATAAACTTCTTTACCCCATCGATTAAATACAATAAATTCGACTTTCTCTACAAACCGGGCACAATGCTTTTTTTGATCCTCCTCATTAATTTTCCCGCATGCACCGTTTCCGGACTCATCAATTACCGCGCGATCACTGAAGGCGCTAAATACTTCGTTACATGCATCTCCATTAGGCGTAAATACATTTGGTAATTCATAGTTGGGGCAATTATCGAAGCAGAATTTTTCGCTTAATGGGCTAACATTTCCCGATCGATCTACTGCCGCAATTTTATAACAACGGGCAAAAGATGGGAGATTGGCATCTATAAAGAATGTATCTCTTACATTAACCGCATATGGCGTTTGAATTGAAAACGTATCCAAAGATGTATTTGCTACATATATATTATAGCTTTTAACATCCGCCCTGCAAATGGGGTCGGAAGGCCTATTCCAAAAAATAACATTAGAAAATATATTTTGACCGCATACATTACTTTCAAGATAATTAGTACAATCAATGCCTTCTAATTCAACGGCAAATTCTGGTGCGCAAGGTGGTTCGCTGTCATTGGGCTGTGCGCAAATGATTTGTGAAAAATTCTCAAGTGGCTCATTAATTTTAGGATTCCCATAAACGCCTCTTGTCATCACTCTATAACAATAAACCTCCGTCTCCTTTAATGGGGTTGAATTATATTGACCCGAATCGATGTAATGAAACATTTTTTCATTGACATTCACACTACCGATCAATTCCATCTGATCCTCGGTCGCATTGGCTCCACCACGATAAATTAAATGCAAGGGGTAGTCCTGGGCAAGGTTACTCCAGGGTACATCTGCATTCCAACTTAATTCAATCTGCTTAACCTTTGATTTCGTTTCAAGTCTTACCGTAGAGGCTGTAAAAGAAGTATCCACACTTATATTGTTTTTGTCAAACAAGTAAATGGTATAATTAAACACAGTCTCTTCTGAGTTCAATTTTGTGTCAACAAAAACTGAATCCGCTGAACGACCCCTTGCTTTTATACTGCTTTTAATGCCAGAGAATCCTTCTGCTCTGTACACTTCATATGAATAAGGAGGTGGATATTGAGCCTTGTCAATATCAAAAGGGGATCGCCACTTCACAGTTATTTGGCCATCTGTTTGATCTGTCCTATCAATAGAAACATTTGTTATGACGGGGGCGTCCGCTTGAATTGGCAATAAACAGGTGTCCTTAGAAACATAACTTTCCCCTCCACCCGGCAACGGAAATGCGGCTACCAATCGATAACAGTATGCAGCGCCAACAGCTAGTCCCTTGCCCCCATTTCGATCTGTGAATTGGGTAGTGTTGGCTGGCACCTCCGCAATTTTTGTAAATCCAAGAAAGTCAGGCATTCCAGTAACACATTCAGGAGGATTAAATACAAATTGATCTACCCTACGCCATATTTGAATCGTCTCGGCATTTTTGCATGTGTAATTATCCCATGTGAGTTGGGCGGATCGCTTAGCTAAATCAACTTGGATATCCTTCCACTTTGGTGGAGGGCCAACTACACGAATGTTCCAGGTTTTAAATTGAACTAACTTAGGCCCTTGTGGAGGATTATCCGTAACCTTAAAAACCACCTGATAAGGCTGATCCTTGATATGTTCACACGTGGTCGCCCATGAAAATAAAAGTTTAGCTTGATTCAAGCCAGATGTTGCCTGTGGTTCAGCCGGATTTGGAACCCAGGTGGCAGGCGATGGATTAATTCCAAATACTTGTGAATAAGCCTCTATTACTACACTATCTTGATCAAGATCTGTTGCGAAAATATCCTGATTAATAATTGTTCCTGCTTCTACACAAATATCCTCGGGAACTTCTAACTCCGGTCGTTGATTATCGCAATCCTCCACCACAATCTGCATATCCCGCGTTACATAGCCCAACAATACCCATGTGTCACCGATTTTTCTCCATTCCTTAACCAAAAAGGAAATATTGTATTCACCAGGCGCGCCTGGGGCATCCCATACAAGCGTACCTGTAATAGCATTAATAGAAAATGTTGGAGGGCCACTCTGATCTTCATTGGAATTGCTATAATCTAAACCAATGCGATCGTAAAACTCTCTAGTATTTGGGGCTCGGTAATTGTTCACAAGTTGACCCTTGTCCTTCAAGGGTATGGACATCTCGAATGAAATGCTATCGCCATCAGGATCAAACGCACCAGGATTGTGATACCAGGTTGCTCCAGTACAGGCCTTATCAATTGGCGGCACTAACAATAAAGGCGAATTGCTACACCCTAATAATGGATCAATGTTAATTATCGTCTCGACATAGAATTTTGTTTCAACGGAGTTGGCAATATTAAGAATGCCTGCATTGCGATTATTCTCTCCATAACTGATAATATACTTACCAGGTCCTGAATAGGTATGATTTATACAGTATGTTACTGTGCCCACATTTGGTCCAAGATCTGGCCGCAGCGTATTATCGATACTAGGTGTGATATGTGCTTTACTCCCATCACCAAAATCCAAAACACCATCACCGAATTTGATTTCAGACCCTGTGTTGGTGTAAACGGTAATACAGATTTCATAATCACGGCTCGTGCAACTCACTCGTTGTACTGTTATCTCACCAGCGCGCAAGTGTGTTGCGTGTGAAATAACAGGGGCAAATAGAACTACCCCAAGAAGTAGTAGTTTAATATGAAACTGCTTAACCTGGTTAAAAAACATATTTAGCTGTTCCCCTATTAACAACATTATTTAAGAATAGATACAAATAACAACAAATACTCTTCTTTGAAAAGCTTTCAAGAATAAACGAAGTGTTATCAATATTATTTACTTATTCAAAAAAAACATTTCAGAATTCCTTACGCTTGGCTGCAATTGCTGTCAATACAAAAATAAACATTTATAGCCTGAGCTGGTTCATCCGCACTATTTACAAATCGAGGATTAGCTTATGGAATTCACTCCATTCACTGCTGTGATATATTAAATTATTGTTCAGCGTCAAAATCTTGTATTTTCGGACATGAGAGTAGTAGGAGAAATTGCACATCCTGATTGTAAAATCACCATTTTTCACTGGAATAACAGGTATCTTCTAAAATTGGAAGCAGGTCTCCTTGAACAAACGTTTAAAATCAGTGAATACGACATAAGTTCTGAGGAGGAATTAAAAAAGATTCTTAACGAGGAGTTCATACAAAAAGCCATGGAGAGATTTCAGGATATGCATACTTCTCTCCGATCCTCAATGGAGAATATTTAAACATCCTAAATTGGTGCCTTTTACTTCTTCAATCTTAATCCAAGAATATTTCTAATTTTGAGGTTCGTTCACGCAATACGTTGATGGAGATACTGGAAGAAAAGAAGAACAAAAACCGCGCCTACAAGCCAATTTTAGATGGTATCCCCGACTGGCCTGTTTATCAGCTCAGTAAAAACAGGAAGGAATTTCTAGATGAGGTTACTAGAAAATCTGTTGAACGCATTCTAAAAGCAAGGCCTTCACGCAAGCAATTGATAGATGAGCTAGAAGCTACCGTTTATCGAGAACAGAACAGGATGAAGCGCAACCGTTGGCGCGTTGATCCTAAGGATGAGTCTAAGTTCTGGTCGGAAATCAAAAATGAACTTGTTCTTCTAAGTTCTAAAAGAGCTGAAGATGGGACAACCCTTCCTTCAGGACAAACAGGAAAAGAAGAAGAAATTCTTGAACGCATCGTACATCGTTACGCCAACGAGATTGCTGGTAAATTCATTCCCAATAAATATAGACTTACCCGCGAGATCTTAAAGTTTTTTTTCGCCCGTTTACTAAATGGTGCGAGGGTAAAAAAATTCGGAGCTTTTTTTAGATCTAAGTACACTTTGCGTGATAAGATTCAGATTGTAGGCAAAGTGAAAATGCTGAGGAGCCTTGCCAAGCAAGGTACGGTGGTAATGGTACCAACCCATTACAGTAATCTAGACTCCATACTTGTCGGTTGGATAATACATTCACTTGGCCTTCCTGCTTTCATTTATGGTGCAGGTTTGAACCTATTCAATATTAAAATATTCGCCTATTTTATGAATAGCCTTGGGGCTTACAAAGTAGATCGAAGGAAAAAGA
>JAENVX010000050.1 GCA_016650355.1 Bacteroidia bacterium
GTCTTCAAAAGCTCAATAAAAATCCTTTACCAGGATTAAGAGCGTTGAAAGAAATTGCTGGCATTAAAAGTGACTTGGATATCTCTGGAGTAGTTTTTACCCTTGGTCCACGAATCAACGCGGCTGGCCGCGTAGCGCATGCGAAGGGAGCGGTTGAGTTATTAATATCCAGAACGGAGGAAGCAGCAAACGCATTTGCCGAAAAAGTAAATATTAAGAACGACCTACGTAGGGAATTTGATACCAACATCACCGAAGAGGCCATAGCGATGATTGAAGGTGATGAAACGTTGCGAAATGCAAAATCCACAGTTCTTTTTAAAAATACCTGGCACAAAGGAGTAATTGGCATAGTTGCTGCTCGATGTGTGGAGAAATTCTACAGACCGACAGTGATCCTAACCGAATCTAACGATAAAATTACAGGCTCTGCCCGCAGCGTTAAGGACTTCGATCTTTATGAGGCACTTACCCATTGCAGCGATCTTCTTGATAAATTCGGTGGGCACAAATATGCTGCAGGATTGACGATGGATAAAAAAAATCTTGAGCTTTTCCGCCAACGGTTTGAAGAAATCGTTTCGTCATCGTTGACGGAAGAAATGTTAACACCCGTAATTGAAATTGACATTCCAACAAACTTCGACACCCTTACTCCAAAATTCAATTCCATTTTAAAACAAATGGCTCCCTTTGGACCAGAAAATAATAAACCTGTGTTTGAAGCCAAAGGCGTTTATGCCTTGGATTCACTCACCTCCTTTAAAGATAAGCATCTTCGCTTTTCAGCTGCACAGGAAAATAATGATACTGTGTTCAATGCCGTAGGTTTTGATATGATGGAGTATTATGGACGTATTGCGGATGGAGATAGATTTAGTATTGCCTACACATTAGAAGAAAATTCATTTAATGGAAACACTTCGCTTCAATTGAGAATTAAAGACATAAAGTTTTAGAGGTATGATTTTGCGCGCAAACAATCTGGTTAAGAAATATAAAAATAGAACCGTAGTGAATGACGTTTCCGTACATGTAAGTCAGGGAGAAATTGTTGGATTGCTGGGGCCGAATGGAGCCGGTAAAACCACCAGCTTCTACATGATTGTTGGCTTGATCAAACCTAACGGAGGCGAAATTTTTCTAGATGACGAGAATATAACAAATCTTCCAATGTACCAACGTGCCAAACGTGGCATCGGCTACCTGGCACAAGAAGCCTCCGTATTCCGCAAGCTCACAGTAGAGGAAAACATACTTGCTCCGCTTGAAATGCGCGACATGAGCAAGAAAGACCGCAAGGAAAAAGTGGAAAAACTGCTTGAAGAGTTTAGCCTTACCCATGTGCGAAAAAATTTGGGTATGGTGCTATCGGGTGGTGAGCGTAGGAGAACGGAGATTGCACGTGCCCTTGCGGTCGATCCAAAATTTGTATTGTTAGATGAGCCTTTTGCTGGAGTCGATCCTATTGCTGTGGAGGAAATCCAAGGAATTGTATCGAGGCTAAAAAAGAAAAACATAGGTATTCTCATTACTGACCACAACGTAGACGAAACACTTTCCATCACGGACCGAGCTTACCTGATGGTGGAAGGAAAACTTTTTAAGGCGGGCTCGTCACAAGAACTAGCCGATGATCCATTGGTGCGTAAAGTATACCTCGGTCAAAACTTCAGGTTAAGAAAACCAAAGACTGAAACACCAGCTGAAGACTAAATTTCTTGACCTTCTCTATAACTACCTTTTGATGAATTTCTTACACGGCTGTCCGCGAATTAGTGATTCATTTTGCTAATGATCTATCTAAGACTACTTTTGGAACTCTTCTATTCCTATGCAAATATTTAATTCTATTCTCACTTGGGTAATGAAAAAGCGCATCCATCAGATAGAGCTTTTCATAAAATATCCACTGGAGGTACAAGATGAATCTCTAAAGAGACTATTGAATAATGCCCAGTCAACTGAGTTTGGAAAACAATATGGATTCGATGACCTGATCAGTTACGATGATTATAAAAAAAGGGTTCCCGTTCATACGTATGAGCAACTTTTTCCATACATCGAACGGCACATGCGCGGAGAGCAAAATATATTGTGGCCTTCCGAAATAAAATGGTTTGCCAAATCATCGGGCACGACCAACGCACGTAGCAAATTTATTCCTGTTTCGCCAGAGGCTCTCGAAGATTGCCACTTTAAGGGTGGTAAAGATTTGCTTTCTATTTATGTCAATAATTTTCCAGACACCCAGATATTCTCCGGAAAGGGATTAGGGGTAGGAGGAAGCCATCAGGCAAACGAATACGACCCAAGTTCCACATCATACTATGGAGATGTCTCAGCAGTGCTGATGAAGAACCTTCCACCCTGGGCGCAATTTATTCGCACGCCTAGTTTGGAGGTTGCGCTTATGACCGATTGGGAAGAAAAAATAGACATGCTTGCCCATGAGACTAAGAATGTGGATGTGCGGCATATCTCTGGTGTGCCTACCTGGACGGTGTTGCTAATACAGCGCATCATGGAACTTGAAAAGAAATCCAGCATCCTTGATGTCTGGCCAAATCTCGAAGTGTTTTTCCATGGTGCAGTTGCGTTTGGTCCATACCGTAGTCTTTTTAAATCATTGGCGCCCGGAAATCAAATGCGTTATTGGGAAACCTACAATGCCAGCGAGGGTTTCTTTGGTATACAAGACAGAAAAGATTCTGAGGAGTTACTACTCATGTTGGACTATGGAGTCTACTATGAATTCATACCGGTAGACGAATTGGATAAAGAAGATCCGCATGTTATCAACCTAAGTGAAGTTGAAATTGGTAAAAATTATGCCATGGTGATTACCACCAATGCAGGACTTTGGAGGTACAACATTGGCGATACCGTAAAGTTTACTAGTATTTCGCCTCATAGAATAAAAATTTCCGGGAGAACAAAACATTTTATTAACGCATTTGGAGAGGAGGTAATTATCGAAAATGCAGAAGCGGCTATTTCAAGAGCCTGCGAATTGACTGGTGCCGTAATCGATAATTTTACTGCTGGCCCTGTTTATTTGGAGAAATCAAAACGGGGGGGGCATGAGTGGATCATAGAGTTTAAAAAAGAGCCGCAAAGCCTGGACGAGTTTACAAGAATTATTGATGAGACGTTAAGAAAAATCAACTCAGATTATGATGGAAAGCGTATGCACGACCTGGCGCTAATCGCGCCCAAAGTGCACAACGTTCCTGTGGGTACGTTCTATAACTGGATGAAAAAACGAGGTAAACTAGGCGGGCAGAATAAAGTGCCTCGACTTAGCAACAACAGAGAGATTCTGGAAGAAATTCTTGAGTTGACCAATTCCAGTGTATAATAAGTTCGGTAAGCTGAACCTAATCCAAATTAGAATCAAGCATCCCTCCATTTTATACCACAACCGATTGCCTTCGTTTTTGTAGTAGCAACCGGCTTCCCGTCTATTAACGCATCAACAGCGTCTTCTACGTAGCGCTTTGCTACGGATTTCGCATTTCGTGGATTATCATCGATTGTTCCGATGTAGGCCACCTTCAAATTGCCTTGCTCCTTGTTTAAAACAAATATATGAGGCGTATTGGTAGCTCCATATGTTTTGGCAATCTCTTGTGTGGCGTCAACAAGATATGGAAAATCATATCCCTTCTTTTTGGCATATTTTATCATGTCTTCAAATGAATCTCCTGAGGAATCCTCACCAGAATTGGAGTTGATCGCTATCAAGGGAAAATCTTTTGAATACTTTTTGCTTAACGCAATAATGCGATCGTTATATGCTTTCGAATACGGACACGTGTTGCAATCAAAAATTATAATGAATCCTTTTGCTTCTTTATAGTTTGCCAAGGAAACCATCTTTCCATCAACATTTTTAAGTTTAAAATCTATAGCCGTATCTCCTACATCATATCCTTTTTTTACAGGGCTACCGGCAAAAAATAATAAGGTTAAGCAAAAGGTCAATAGCGAATTTGAGAGTTTCATATGATTGATTAATTAATTATGACTTTATTTCTGCGATCAATGTTTCTAACTCACCGTCTTTCAAGGCATTGTTAATAAACTTTCTTTCCCCTGTTTTAGTATTTATAATCAGAGTAGCTGGCAAGGCACCTGACCAGTTTTTATCTATTTGATTAATCCAGGAGTTTGGATCTACCGCATCTAAAATGATTACCCTGGATTGTATTTTTTTTCGATCTACAAACTTGTAAACTTTAGCGGGGTTTGGGTCAAGATCTATGTCCATGCTCACTAACGTGACTTTAACTTCCTTATTATCCTCATTCAGCTTCTCGAAAAGAGGTAATTCTTTTACGCATGGCGCACACCAGGTTGCCCAGAAATTATAAACCAGGATTTGATCAGAAGGCCCGACAATCTCGGCTTTAAGCTTCTCCAGTTTAACCAATTCAGCATTTTGGCCATTTACAAAGTGGGCCACGCTGAAAACCACAATAAATAAAAATATTCTCCTAATCATTATCAGCAAAACGTATAAACGGATCGTGAAGTTACTGCGCTTTTTATTACAATTAATGAATAGTAAAACATGTTTAAGGGAGCTGACGGAAAAACTCAAAAACACCTTAAATTCAGGCACTTATAAAACGTTAAATTCTGCTAAAATAGTAATCCACAAAAAACATCACTTATGCACATTACCGGAATATTTTGCTTTATAAGCTTGATGATTAGATACTTATGTGGTTTTTAATCAATCAGTTCTTTGTGGACAACTTAAATCTCCAAAAAAAGACGATCGGAAAAGCAAAATAATTCTAATATTCAGATATTCAGACTTATAGGAATTATTGCAAGGAATTTCTGTCAAAAACATAATAGAAATCATTAGTTAACTTAAATAACTTTTAATTTGTCTGTTTGCATCATTATGAAAGCAAGAAGGTGGCACCTGAACTATCCAAATCAATAAAAACGTACTGCCAAAATACCTCTCTGAAGCAGAAAGGCTGCAAGAGCCAAGCTATTAAAATTACGTCAATGGTTTTTACGATATAATCCCTAACTGTATCTTTCTTCTTTCCAATAGACTATGAAGACACTTTTGCGTTCGCAACTTTCTGCCATGATGTTCTTACAGTTCTTCGTATGGGGAGCATGGTATGGACAGATGAGCAAGTACCTAACCAATCAACTTCATGCGTCTGGTGATCAAGTAGGAAGTGCCTATGCTGCCTTTTCAATAGCCATGATTGCAGCACCCTTTTTTGTGGGCATGTTGGCCGATCGTTTTTTTGCTGCTCAAAAAGTATTGGGTATTTTAAACCTGCTTGGCGCAGTTATCCTATTTGTACTAACCACAGTTATCGATCCCAATATCTTCTTCTGGGTTATGCTTGTATACTGCTTCACCTTCACACCAACCATTGCATTGACGAATTCCATTGCTATGCAGCAGATGAATAATCCCGAAAAGGAATTTCCTGCAATTCGCGTATTCGGAACACTCGCTTGGATTGTAGTTGGAAATATTGTGGGCTTTATGCAGGTAGGCGATCAAGTTGCTATATTTCAAATTGCAATGATTGCCTCAGCTTTTTTAGGAGTTATGGCTTTCTTTCTTCCCAACACGCCCCCCACCTCAACGGGCGCAGCAAGTTTTGCTCAAATTATTGGTAAGGATGCTTTTGTACTCTTTAAGGATCGTTCGTTCAGTATTTTCTTCATCTCCTCCATCTTGATCTGTATTCCTTTATCATTTTATTATACCTGGGCCAACCCATCGTTAACCGATGCTTATAAAGCAGCATTCCCATCAGCAGACCCTAACGGTTTTAACATTGAAAACAAAATGTCGCTAGGACAAGCCTCCGAAGTAATTTTTATGTTGTTGTTGCCCTTTGCCTTTCAAAAATTCGGTATCAAAAAGATTTTGATCATTGGATTATTAGCATGGATAATACGGTTTGTGTTTTTTGGATATGGTACAGCCGATGCTTCGGTGTGGATGTTGTATGCCGCCATTCTGCTTCACGGGGTCTGTTTTGATTTCTTCTTCGTAACGGGCCAGATTTATACCGATAACAAGGCGGGAGAAAAAATTAAATCACAAGCTCAAGGACTAATTTCATTGGCAACCTATGGTGTGGGTATGTTTATCGGTTCCATCATTGCCGGAAAAGTAAAAGATATCTACACGGCTGGCGATCCATCGATTACTAACTGGACTAATGTATGGCTCGTGCCTGCTGGCATTGCTACGCTTGTACTCCTGCTTTTCATTTTATTCTTTAAAGACAAAAAAATACAACCCACCAATTCATAACCCGTTACAGCTATGAACATCGCAATGCTTGGTTCCGGTTTTATCGGAAGATTTTATGCTGACTCCTTGCAAGGATACCGAAGCAAGGATAAAATTGTGACCATCTATTCTCGCAAAGAAGAAAGCACGAAAAAATTTGCCCGTGATTATAAGGTGGACTTTGCTACAACGGACATAGAAGCTGCTATTAACAGGCCCGAAGTGGATGTGGTTTGTATCTCATTACCCAACAATCTGCACGAAGCAGCAGTAATGCTTTGTTGTAAACACAAGAAAGCGGTCATCTCAACAAAGCCACTGGGTAGAAATGCGGAAGAAGCTAAAAGGATGTTAGAAGCTGTAGAACAAGCCGGCATCTTCAACGGCTACCTCGAAGATCTGGTGTACACGCCAAAATTTTTAAAGGCTCACGAAAGCGTTAAAAATGGTGCGCTGGGAAGAATTCTTTGGGCAAAATCAAGAGAAACACA
>JAENVX010000051.1 GCA_016650355.1 Bacteroidia bacterium
ATGAGTGGTGTATTTGATTGTGTAAGTGTGATTGTGCGAGGTACGTTGATTCATACACTTACTCCTGAAAATATGAAAGGCAGGGTGGCGGCAGTAAATAGTATGTTCATAGGTTCTTCCAATGAAATCGGTGCATTTGAATCGGGCTTTGCTGCAAAGTTGATGGGTGTTGTGCCGTCTGTAATTTTTGGAGGCTGTATGACGATTGCTGTTGTTGCAACGACAGCATGGAAGGCAGTCAAATTAAGAACACTTGAACGGGTTCATTAATTCATCAAGTATCAATGGTACAATTAATCATTTGTGCTTACATTTAAATTGAATTAATCATTGTCATTAATAAATCAATAATTATGACTTCCCGCAGATCATTTTTTCAAAAATCACTTGGTGTTGCTGGTGCTCTGTCACTCACGCCTCTAATTAGCAAAGCAATAGCGGAAGATATTTCTGATGCATTGGTATCCTTGAACAAGCTTTCTCCATTTGAAGCTATTAATGATGAAGACTTATGGGCACGTATGGCACAAGCTTATACTGTTTCTCCAAATATTTTGAACCTAAACAATGGTGGAGTAAGCCCTCAGCCCAAAGTGGTGCAAGATGCTGTGGATCGATACTATCATTTGAGCAATGAAGCCCCTTCATATTATATGTGGCAGATCCTTGACAAAGGAAGAGAACCCTTGCGAAGGAAGCTGGCGGATTTAGCCGGTGTGTCCCCCGATGAACTTGCCATCAACAGAAATACCACAGAATCCTTGGGCACATTTACCTGGGGCATTGACTTGAAACGTGGTGATGAAATTGTGATGACAAAACAGGATTATCCTAATATGATTCATGCCTGGAAGCAACGCGAGCTACGGGAAGGGATTAAAATCAATTGGATAAATCTAAACCTACCTATTGATAACGATGAAATGGTCATCAAGGCTTATGTGGATGCAACTACTTCGAAAACAAAAATCTGGCACATCACACATTTAATAACGTGGACAGGTCAGATCCTGCCTGCAGCAAAACTTTGTGCTGAGGCACGCAAGCGTGGAATTATGAGCATTGTTGATGCGGCTCATTCCTTTGCCCATCTCGATTATAAAATCTCAGATTTCAACTGCGATTACTTCGGCACGAGCTTACATAAATGGCTCTGCGCTCCTTTTGGAACAGGTCTTATGTATATCCGCAAGGACCAGATTGAAAAAACCTGGCCGCTCTTCCCTAATGATAAACCACAAAGTGGAGACATCCGCAAATTCGAAGCATTGGGCACCCGATCTTTCGCGCCTGAGCAAGCCATTGGACAAGCCATCGATTTTCATAATGCCATTGGAGGTAAAAGAAAACAAGAACGATTACACTTTCTGAAAAAATACTGGTGTGAGTCCGTCACCAAAAACCCAAGAGTAAAACTCCATATTTCCCTAAACCCGGAATACTCTTGTGCATTAGGCACCTTTAGTATTGACGGCATGGATGTTGGCGACATCTCATCCAAACTCATGAGCGACTATCAAATTCATACGGTGTCTATAAAATGGGAAAATGTAAATGCAGTCCGCGTTACGCCACACGTTTACACTACCACTAGAGACCTTGACAGATTTATTGATGCCGTTGGAAAAATTGCTGTTTCATAAACTAAGTTGCTCGTTCCGTTTTCTTTTTTGCACAACTTCAATTAGTTGCACACAATTGTTATTCACTACTAATCTTAGCACTCAATGAAAAGATTTTTCCTTCTTGCAAATTGCATTCTCTTTATTTCATATATAACTTTTTCGCAATCCAAAACACTTTCAGTCTCCGGGTTGCAACAACCTGTAGAAGTTATTCGAGACACCTATGGTATTAATCATATCTATGCCCAAAATGAAAATGATCTTTTCTTCACACAAGGGTATTGCGCGGCCAAAGACCGGTTATTTCAATTCGAAATTTGGAGAAGGCAAGCAACCGGAACCGTAGCTGAAATTCTTGGGCCAAGAGAACTTACTCGTGATATTGGAACAAGGCTGTTTCAATTCAGAGGAGATATAAAGCAAGAACTCAACCACTACCACGAACGTGGAGAACTGATTATTCAATCGTATGTCGATGGTGTTAATGCGTATATTGAAGAAACCAGACAAAATCCCAAGCTTCTTACGATAGAATTCAAATTATTAAACATCACCCCTGGTAAGTGGACAGCCGCAGATGTGATTTCACGGCATCAGGGGCTCGTAGGAAACCTGACTTCTGAAATTAAAATCAGCAGGGCGGTGGCAACGTTAGGTGCTGATAGAGTCAATGATCTTATTGATTTTGAGCCAGGCACTCCCGATCTCACAATTGATCCGGTTATCAATCAGCAACTTTTGTTTGATAATGTAATTGAACTCTATGAAGCATTTCGCAAGCCTATCGTTTTTTCTCCAAAAGATTTAGTAACAAGCGCCAATCCTGACTTAAAAGAATATCAACATTTCACACTATTGGATGAGGCAGCACTTAAAGATTTTAGCGATAGAGAAAAATTTGTCATTGGAAGCAACAACTGGATTGTAGATGGTAGTCATTCTCAAAGTAAATTTCCATTACTAGCCAATGATCCGCATCGATCTATTATGGCTCCCTCACTTCGGTATATGGTTCACCTAAATGCCCCTGGATGGAATGTACTTGGTGGTGGCGAGCCTGAAATTCCAGGGATCTCGATTGGTCATAACGAACACGGTGCCTGGGGTCTTACCATTTTTGGAATAGATGCGGAAGATCTTTATGTATATGAACTTAATCCAAAAAACCAAAATCAGTATCGCTACCTGGACGGATGGGAAGATATGCGCATCATTAAAGATACTGTACATGTAAAAGGTGCCCCAGACGTTTTTGTTGAGCACAAGTACACACGCCATGGGCCCGTTACATATTCTGATGTTAAAAACAATAAAGCATATGCCGTACGTTGTGGATGGCTTGAACCCGGAGGTGCACCTTACCTCGCCAGCTTGCGCATGAACCAGGCAACTACATGGGAAGAGTTTCGCGAAGCTTGTAGCCATAGTCACATACCAGCGGAGAATATGATTTGGGCTGATCGGAAAGGGAACATTGGCTGGCAAGCCGTGGGCATTGCGCCTATCCGAAAAAACTGGAGTGGGCTTGTTGCCGTACCTGGTGATGGCCGATATGAATGGTCTGGATATTTACCAATAAAATCGCTACCGAATATTTACAATCCCGGAAAAGGATATTGGGCAACTGCCAATGAAAATCTTATCCCTCAAAATTATGCAGACCGAAATGCCGTAGGTTGGGAATGGTCGGATAGCTTTAGAGCAGATCGCATTAACGAGATATTAGGTTCAGGCAGAAAACACTCACTGGCTGACATGATGGGTTCGCAATTCGACTACTTGTCTATCCCAGCTCGCACATTGGTTCCACTTTTAAGTGAATTAAAATCTGCTGATCCCAAAGTTGAAATAGCCCGATCGATGCTTTTGAATTGGAACTATATTTTGGAAAAAACTTCTAATGAAGCAGCGATCTACACAGCCTGGGAAAAAAGATTATATGAAAACATGTTGGCTCTTCTTGTCCCCGAAAATTCTCGAGATTATATCCGGTATTTAGAATTAACCAAAACGATTTCGTGGATCACATCACCCCGGCCTGAGTTTGGTTCGGATCCTGTCAAAGGCAGGGATCAATTTTTACTTTCAAGTTTAAAACAAGCTGTTGACCAACTTAGCGCTAAACTTGGCCCGGACATGAAGAAATGGAAGTATGGTCAGGAAAAATATCATCATATTTTAGTCAAACATCCACTTAGCAATGCCGTTGATGAAGTAACTCGTAAAAAGCTTGAAGTTGGACCAATGCCTCGCGGAGGTAATGGGTCAACATTAGGTATGACCACCAATTCTGAAAATCAATCGGCTGGTGCATCTTTCAGGATGGTTGTGGACACAAAGGACTGGGATAAAACTATGTTCACCAATGCACCTGGCCAAAGTGGAGACCCCGATAGCCCCTACTATAAAAACTTATTTGAGCTGTGGGCTAATGATAAACACTTTCCTGTATATTTTAGCCGAGCAAGAATTGAAAAGGTGATGGCTGAAAAATTATTGCTACAACCTAATTGACTAGCATTCAAAATTGGCCCTCTCTTGAATCTTGGATGGTTCGACTATCCTTTAAACCATTGTGGAAAGGACCAGACCATCCAGCCAAAAATTGCAAACCGAAATACACGGGTGATGCAAATCAACAAAAAATGCTTGATGTTTAGATTCACAGAGCCAGCCATCATACACGTTGCAGAAAATGGAATCGGTGTTACCGCTCCTACAAAAACAAGATATCCGCCAAACGTCTTCAACTTGCCCTCGTATTGCTTTAGATATTTTTCCCTAATGCGTTCCTTATAAAATTTAGTCTTTGAAAAATTTTTACCAATATAATAACCCAAAATTCCTGCCCCGTATGATATCACAGTGAGAATACCCAAGTTG
>JAENVX010000052.1 GCA_016650355.1 Bacteroidia bacterium
GCGCTACACCCCGAATTAATTTTGTGTTGCAATATTAATAAAATATCCGCACCAGAAACTGTCACACAAAAAATTAATCGATATACTATCGATTCAGTAATTCACTTTAACATCTTTAATCGTTCTGGGCAACCAAACTTGCATTGGGTTGCTTCCACGATTACACCAGCTATAGTAAGGGATAGCCGTGATCGTCTTTCGCTGCGTACTCACTGTTTGTTTATCCGATCCAACCGTAATTACCGGGACCTCTGCTTTAATGATGACCACCCCATTTAGCAACTCTTTTTGAAAACTTGTTTTGAAGGTTGTGTTCTCCGGCAGTAAG
This sequence comes from Bacteroidia bacterium, assembly GCA_016650355.1. Classification (GTDB taxonomy): domain Bacteria; phylum Bacteroidota; class Bacteroidia; order Cytophagales; family Cyclobacteriaceae; genus ELB16-189. Next base: position 329 of record JAENVX010000052.1, read on the forward strand.
ATATTCCAGGCTTCCCCATCGTTGTCGGCTCCCTCCACACAATACACCAACGGCCCTCGCTGCAATGCAACACGATCAACATTGGCAGCGATGGTTTCCTTGGCAGCGATCTCCTGTACTTCCATGGGTAAATTCAATTGGATCATATCTCCCTTCCTCCACTCTCTGTTAATAACAGCATATCCATTTTCCATCTTGTATTCCGTTCCCTTACCATTCACCATCAATGAGAACTTGGAAGACGGTGCTTTTAAGAAATGATATAAATCCCCGGGTACTGCTTCGCCCGTTGCCCAACCGGGTATACGCACATACGCATTAAATTTAGCTTTCTTCTCCGGATTGACGCTTAGTGTTATTTCTCCATCCCAGGGATAATTACTTTTTTGTGCAATAGCTACCTTGGTCTTGCCAATTTCAATTTTGGTGTTACTCTCAACAAATAGATTTACCCAAATTCCATCCGCAGATTTATTATAAACATAGTCGCCAAGCGATGCCACAAGGCGGGCAATATTAGACGGGCAACATGCCGTTCCAAACCATTCGCGTCTAAAATGTTTTCCGGTGGAGGCCAATGGGTTTCCGTAAAAGAAACGATCTCCACTCAATGACAATCCATCAAGTGCACCATTGTACAAACTTCTTTCAAGCACATCAAAATATTTACTTTCGCCCGTTAACAAATTCATGCGCTGGTTCCAAAACACCATGCCCACAGAAGCGCACGTCTCGCAATACGCTTGCTCGTTTGGAAGATCATAGTCAACAGAGAAGCCTTCATTTTTACCTGAGGATCCAATTCCTCCAGTGATGTACATGTTGCGATGCACTACATCATCCCAAACTGTTTTCATGGCGTTCATATAACCTCTGTCTCCAGTTTGTGCTGCTACATCCGCAGCACCTGTATACAAATACATGGCACGTACCGCATGTCCGGTGATCTCCGTCTGCTGCTTCACTGGCACCAGATCTTGGGTGTAGGCAGTATCCTTCCATTCCGTCCACGTATAGCCTACTCCTCTTTTGTGACCACGTTCTGCTAATAACCAGTCAGCTAGCTTTAAATATTTCTCATCCTTTGTAGTCTTATAAAGTTTTACCAAGGCAAGCTCCAATTCCTGATGACCTGTCACCCAATGTTTTTTATCGGGGCCAAACTGTGAATCAAAGTAGTCGGCAAATTTTATGGCCACGTCTAGTAATTTACGTTTGCCTGTTGCATTGTAATACGCCACCGCCCCTTCAATCAAGTGTCCGCCATTGTAATCTTCGTGCATGCTCATGTCCGTCCATCGCTTATCAGGAAACATCAATGTATAATAAGTGTTGAGATATCCGTCCGGCTGTTGTGCTGCTGTAATCTTATCTATCCATTCATCCGCTTTCTTTTCCAATTCTGCATTGGGCTTATTTTTCAAAGAATAAGAAATTGCTTCAAGTGCCTTATACACATCAGAGTCATCATAAAAAATACCTTCAAATTTTCCCTCACGGCTTCCCGCTGCCACTTCAAAATTCCGGATGCGAGCTGTCTTTATTTCTGTTTGATAAATGCAAGCCTGCAAGGTGGTCGTTGCAACCTTATCCATTCTGGGTTTCCAGAAATTGTCAGTAATGTCTACATCGGCAAAACTCACCGGTTCAATTTTCCTAAGAGACTGCGCGGTACAGAGTTGCGAAAACATTACAATTGCTAAAAGGCTTGATGCAATTTGTTTCATATGTAATCTTCGTTTGAATAAAGTAAAAATGACAGACCCCAATTTACTTATTAAACTCAACAGCCTACCAATAAAGATTTGGGATTCATATCATTCTTTGTAAAAAGTGAGGATCGGTGTGCAAAGAAATTGCATGTGAACTTGTTATGTAAACCACGAAATAACGAATACTACTTATTCTGCTTCAAATCCCTAAAAAATCGGGCCCAATTAAATGGATTTAGGAAGGGGTTGGTGCGTGGTTGATACTGGTCGCGAATCGAATTGGGGTATTGATCCATATAATACCGGTAGTTCGCATTGCCATCCATGGGTGCTGTTTGCATCATCAATGCTAGCAACTCAGCATTCATGTTTCGCTGGTCAATCCCATTGTCCATAGGTAAGTTTAATGCAAGAACAGCCTGCTTAAATACTTCTTCGGTAGGAAATGGCATAATGGTAACTTCCTTCAGATAAGTTACATCTGTCACCATTTCTACAATTACTGTATAAAATTCGGGTGCAGATTCCGGAATAATCCAGTGCTGACGAGCATACCCAATTGCACTAATCACCACACTATCTCCCACCAGCACTGCCATCGAAAAATATCCATTGCGTAAAGAAGAAGTGCCTCTGCCCGCTTTGGGAACATATATATGTACACCTGGCACACCTGACACACTATCCTCGCCCAATATAACGCCTGACAACTGGATCACACGCTTATGACTTTGTCCGAAGACGAGGCCTTGAACTGCAAAAACAAGAATGAAGAGTAAAATTAATCTAATCGACCGCACCGCCAGTTTCATTATCATTCAAAGATAGGTATTCAATAAATATTCGCCTAATGCTAAAAACTGACAATCGTCATGCATACCCATTAATGATCAATTTTGAATATTTAAAGACTCTAAGTACCTTAATGACAATCACTCACTAACATTATGCGTTTAAAGCATTTTAACATCGACTTTGGATCACAAATTTTTCTGGCGTGCTCAGACACATCGCGGCTACGCATATTGAACCTCATTATGAATAACGGTGAAATGTGCATTACCGATCTCGAGCATATTTTAGAATTTACGCAAACCAAAACGTCACGGCATCTCCTTTATTTGAAAAACTCAGGTATTCTTACCCCGCGCAAGTACAATCAATGGGTATTTTACCAAATTAAAGATGAAGTGTTTGATTTAATTAAGCTGATTTTTCAATTTTTACGAAGAGATCCTGCACTTGAAAAAGACCAACAGATTTATCAAACACTTTTTTCCAACCGGGAACTCGCCCTAAATAAACTTCAAATCCGATCGCTTAATCAAGTTTAATATCTCATGTCAGTTTACAAATGTGTACTTTTTGATTTAGACCATACCCTGTGGGATTATGAAACAAATTCTGCAGCAACCTTACGGGAGCTTTTTATTTATCATAGGTTGAATGAAAAAGGCATTAGCTCTTTTGAAGATCTATTCACAACCTTCGTTGAAATTAATACCCACTTATGGGATCAATACGATACCGGAAAAATTCATAAGGATGTTATTCGCTTCGAACGGTTTCATAAAATATTACTTGCATTAGGGATTGATGATTATGACTTGTCCCTTACCCTTTCCAATGACTATGTTTCAGAATCACCCAAGAAAGGAGCCCTGATGCCCAATGCCATTGCGATACTGGATCACCTGAAAGCCAATTATCCGTTGTACATCATCACCAATGGGTTTGAAGAAATACAATCCACCAAACTCACCTCATCTGGGATCATACACTATTTTGAAAGTGTCGTCACTTCTGCCCGAGCGGGTCATAAAAAACCTGCGAAAGAAATCTTTGAGTTTACATTGGCAGAGAATGGTTTCAGCGCAAGCGAAGCGATCATGGTTGGAGATAATTTGCTAACAGATATAGCAGGGGCCCGAAACGCTTCCATCGCTACAGTATACTTTAATCCAAATAAAATCGTTCATCAGGAAAAAGTGGATTATGAGATTCAAGACCTCATGGAGCTAAAGAATATTATTTAAGGTGCAGCATTTGATCCCATTGTTACCAATTTGGTAATTTTAAATATGGACTAGCTGAATTTGGTTTTAGGCATTCTATTACTTTTTGCCTTCACGTGGATATTGTTGAAAAATAGTAAACGAAGTGGATTTCTCCATGCGCTAATCCGTATCGACACTGCGTTGGGGATAGTTGCTGGATTGTATCTAACTTTCTCTTCAGTGATATCTCTGTTAGCAGCGGTGCTAAAGCCATAAGTTCTAATCTCTTAACCGATCTCATCCGCACCCAGAGAAAATCTTATTTCTCCCATTAATGGTTAAATTTGCATTTCAATTTTTTACTTAATTATCCATATCTATGTCCAACGGATTTTACGTTATTCCCCAGCCCAAAAACGAACCTATTTTGTCTTATGCTCCAGGCTCTAAAGAAAGAGCAGCATTAAAGAAAGCTTTAGA
>JAENVX010000053.1 GCA_016650355.1 Bacteroidia bacterium
AAGTTTGACAGTTAAAGCAAGAAGAACGAACAAGCTAATCGCAAGCTTTGATATTCCCGCAGATTTGAAAAACCTATCGTTTAAGGTAATTGATCCAAAGGGAAATACGCTATCCCACAGGGATGGCACAATAGCTTCACGAGTAATTTCGAATTCGGATAACTATACTGCCTCAACTTCTTCAACACTTGATGGAGTTGGATCAAAGACTGCCAAAATTGAGATGGTCTACATGCCCACTAAAAAATTAAAGGCAGGCACTTACAAAATTGAAATACTTAATGATAATCTGTACATAGGCAGTTTACAGGTAAAACTGAGGTAATACTCTAAGCCTATTTTTTTACAGGGCCAATCCTTAGGGGTTGGCTTTTTTTTGAAAATTTCGAAAAGGAATTGCTTGAGGATGAAAAATGCTACCCCAACAATCGTCTAAATTCCTCAAGGGCCGCATCCTTACCAATAACTGTTATACTATCACCCAGCAATAGATGGGTATCACCATGGGGGATAAATATTTCATTTTCTCGCCTCACTACCAGCAAAGAACCTAACAGTGGAAATGGAATATCTTTTACAAACTTGCGGTCAATGGCCTTGTTTCTCACGGGTATTTCCTCCACACGATATGCTCCAAAACTACCGGTTAAGGCCCCGGTGGAAGAGGGGCGCAGGATTTCATTCTCAAGGCTGTTGGCAATGGTCTCAAATTCATTTACAACCTGTACGTCATCTAATTCTTTATGTGCCTCAAAAAGTTCGGGTTTGGTTGTTATCGTTAGCAGTTTACTATGCCCCAATTCATTCCTTATTAACCTGGCAATCTTAATATTTTTTTTGTCGGATTGTGTCAGCACAACAACTATATCTACTGGTCGCATTTTCAATGCGCGGTACACATTCGGATCAAGATCGTTGGCTTGGATAGATTCAATACCAAGTGATTGAAGATTTTGCCACTGCTCTGTTTGAGATTCAATGATCAGGTAAGAAACACCATGCAAACCCAACCGTTTTGCAAGTGCCAGCCCCGTTTGCCCTCCACCCACAATATAAACACTATGGTGGTGATCTTCCTGGACACTCAAAAATTTATACAGCATTGGTGACAAAATACAAGTAAGAATAGAGGCAATGACTATCCCTGCATTGGTGGCGGAAGAAATTATTGACAGACTCAATCCAATTTTGGCAGTAGCAATCGACAGCCCCAAACGGGACGTGAGCAAAATTCCTGAAGAGAATGATCTCTTCAAGCCAAAAAGTTTTATCATGATAAAAGACGGAATAATTTGAACGACATAATAAACAGCCGTAAGGGAAACAATAAAACTGAAGCTGGTGCCAAAATCCTTAAGAGAATTTAAATCCAGGTTTACTCCAACCATGATAAAAAAGATTGGGATGAAAAACCCGTAGCTCATCCCATCAAGCTTGAATAAAAGGGAGGAGCGATCTTTTGCAAGAAAAATGGAAAGCAGCGTCCCTGCAAAGAAAGCACCGAGCACTGGCTCAGTATTAATAACAATAGAAATTACAACGAACAACAATAGAACAGCAATAGATCCACGCACCCGGATTTGAGATGCAGCATGTTCTAATCTGTATAACAATTTTTGAAATAATCGAACCTTGATTAGGACTGTTCCTATCTTATAAGCGATAAAAAACACCAGGAAAATGATAAGAAAAAGTAGTAGCTCGAATTTAAATCCGTTGTTTCGATGAATGCCGGAATACACCGCAATCAAAAGAATAGTCATGATCGTTGCAATGGCACCCACTAGTAAAATAATCTGGCCAAATTTTCGGCCTATTTCACCATCATTTTTAATGATAGGAACTATAATGCTAAGCGCAACGGAGGGGAGTAAAATAACAAGAAATACTTTATCAACACCCGGAAATAATGGGAGCCAATAAACAATTACAGTTGAAAGAGCCAAACTCCCCAAATAGATTGAGACAGCTACCAAAAATGTATTACTTATCAGGTCTACGGATTTCAGCCGGCCTTTCGGAAATGATGAAACTATTTTCTGAATATCCAGAGCTAGTCCGCTTAGAAAAATAAGAAATAGAAAGCCCATATCGGAGAGGAAACTCACCGATAATTCGTTACCTGAAACAAGATTTAAAATGAATGGGCCAATGATTATACCCACCACGATTTCAACAATAACAGAAGGTATTTTGGAAATTTCCAGCCCCGACAGGGTCATCGGAATTATCCATGCTACAAAAATAATTACGAAAAGGGGTAGATATATTTCCATTGTTTCTAAGATGCTTCCAGAAATTCAATTCTGATTAAACTATCTAACTGGCACCAAAAATATTTGGACCCTATTCTTTAATTGCATCGTTATGTGTATAAATTCAAATAATAAGTCTAACGCCTCCTAATTCTGCAATCTTATAAGGAAACTTATCGCTAGGAGAGGCAATAAACATAAAGTTGATGGGGATCTTCCATTCTTTACTTAGTTTTTTTATTAGCTCTGGGTTGAAGACGCCATGCAATTGTACAAACTCTATGTGAATTTCCGGATAAGCCCGATCCAATACTTGAATGTCATTCATGAACTCTTCAGAAATTTTCTGATTAGTTTTCAAAACGGTAACAATTTTTAGTCTGCTAGTTGCTTCATTTTCCTGCACATATATCATTACTTTATTTAATGATGCAATTGAATCTGCTTTTGAAAAATATACAAATTGTTGATTGCTTAATCGATTCAAAAGCGAAGTTACTTTTATACGACTTATCCTCGCTAATACCGAGATAGTGTCAAAAAAGCTATCCATAACAACTAAGCTCATTTTTAGCAACTCATGCCGGTTCAACATCAACAAGATGGCGATAATTGAAGGAACAAAATATTGCAGAAACACAACCAGGTAATCAGGATGTAATTTAATGTTACCGTATAGAGCTACGACTACTGCAGCAACCGCAATAGCAACCACAAATGGAGATGCATATACTGGCCTTGGTAAATTTGCGCGCTTCATCTTGAGAAGGAAATTACCAATTCCGAAATATGTCATAACGATTAAAAAACTAATCGTATAAACACCTGCCAGTGCGCCCAAGTCACCTTGTGTTACGAACAATACCGAAAGGCAAAGAATGAAGAAGATGATCAGAATACGATAGGCACTTCCGCGTTTATTTTCTTTAAGTGTAAATTGAGGCAAAATCCTATCAAGTGCCATACGTTTGATTAAGCCACCCACACCTACGTATGAAGTAAGAACTGCACCACTCAATACCAAAACAGCATCTATTGATATGAGCACACTTAACCAACTACCACCAGTATTAAATCCGATATGAGAAAGAAGAGCCTCCTGATGTTGGATAACGTCAGCTTTCGATAGCACAACAATTGCCACCAAGGCCATCAACGGATTGATTACGGTTACAGCGACCCACATGTTTCGCAGCGTTTTTCTGAAGACTCCAGGTTGTTGCTCTTCTACATAATTGGCTGAGCTTTCAAATCCAGATATACCAAGCATAGCCGCGCTAAAGCCAAAAAAGATAGCGGCACTGATACTTCCTTCAATTGGCAAGTTAAAATTAGCGATGGCCACATCCAATCCATGGAATGCTACATACCAAATACCACTGCCTATTAATAATGCCATGGAAGCCAGATGGAAAATAAATATAACAGTAGCTACGATTGCTGACTCGGAAATTCCCCCGATGGTGAGTAAAAGAAAAAAAGTGAGCAACCCAACAGTTGCCATTATTACCGGAAGAGAAGTTATCAATGTCTGCAAATAATGCATTGCCTCTGAAGCAGAAATAACGGCTGTTGCCATGTAAGAAAGAATGGTAAGGCATGCAGCCACCGAAGCATTGCTTTTACTCGTGGTATTTAGTAAAACATTGTAGGCACCTCCATTTAAAGGAAGTGCTCCAACCACTTCTCCGTATATTTTCCGAAACAAGAACAGGACCATTGCGACAATGAGTAGGGCGATCCAGGCATATTGGCCTGCATAAACAATTGTTAACGCAGAAACATACAAGCAAGAGGAGGTGATGTCGTTACCGCAAATAGCAGTTGCGTATAGTTCGTTGAGTTTTTTCGTATGACTCATTTGAGTTTCATAACGTTGGCAAGAATTTTTTAGAAATAATTTATCAGTGAGCCTTTAATTTATTTGCGTACTGCCGAGCATAAGAATGAAGAGAAATAGATCAAAACCCTTTCTTGTAGGTGTGGCGACACCGAAAATGATGCTCTGCAATTTCTCTTTATAAGTATTCAAATTGGCTAGTTTTTAATATGAATGTCTCGTTGAGGAAACGGAATGATGACGCCTTGCTCCCTGAATTTTCTATCGATAGCGAATCGCAAATCACTTTTTATAAATTCAACGTTGAAGATTTTGTTTGTCCAAAAGAATAACTCAAATTTTAAGGCACTGTCTCCGAAATCAACAAACCGTACAAACGGTTCGTGTGCAGTGTCGGATTCGATGTTGATCACGTCTTTTTGTTCTTTCGCGCATGCCAACAAAATGAATTTTACTTTATCGACATCACTTCCATATGCCACACCTACTTCAACATTAAATCGAGTGCTCTCTGAACTATGGCTCCAGTTCGTAATTTTTTCAACTATAAATTTGTGATCAGGTACAATAATCATGATCCCGTCACGAGTCAATACTTCTGAGGTACGTAGGTTAACTGATAAAATTCTACCCACCATCCCATCGATTTCTATTACATCATTTACCTTTATAGTTCCCTCAATAAGTATAAACAGACCAGACACCAGATCTTGGAATATTTGTTGAAGACCCAAGCCTAGACCCACCAACAATGCCGCTGACCCTGCTATAAAGATCGTAACATGAACCCCTACCATTTCGAGCACGATGACGATAGCCACAGTCCAAAAGAAATAGTTAATCAACAAATAAATGGCCTCGCTTCTACCTCGATCTATTCTTCTTTTTATAAAGAACCGGAACAAAATTCTCTTGAAAATGAATAGCGCAAACCGAAAGCCAAGCAAGACAAAGATAATGGCAGCAAGTGCACCGGTGGTGAGCACATAACCATCGTATTTAATTAATGTATAGGATAGGATTTCACTCATAGCTATTCCTTTTGGGCTGTAAACACACCGATGCTTTGGCCTTGTCTGCCTGAGCGAATGATATCATCGAATTGAGCGCGACAGGTAAGACTAAATGTAACTAACAGAAAAATAATGGAACGTTCAATCATACGTTAAAATTAATCCTTTTTACGCTTAAGTAAGCTCAGAAGATTTTGTCACTAACTATGACTCCTTTTTCTGAAGTTGATTTACTAATGATATTAACTTGTTTTTTGCCAGAGATTGATAGGACGAATCAAGTATAAAGAAAGAAATGCGTAATATTCCCTCATCACTCAGGTCCGGTTGGATGCTGATTGGTTTGGAAGCCACACACCAGGAAGATAAAGCCAGCGTTTCACGAACACGTTGTGTGAAATAGCCAGGATCAATCGTAGTATGGATTGGTACTTTGATCACAATTTCGCCAGGCGCAATAGAATCAGGTGATTGTAATGAAAGTTTTTGAGAAACCAAAGATGAGTAAGGAACCCTATACAATTGACCGTCTGTCAGTTCAACGGTTAATTGTGACAGTCCAATTTTTCTGATGGCTCCATGTATTTCTGCGCTGTGTAAGATTTGATCCTTCATGGGATTATGCCGAACCCGAAATAAAGAACCTGCAACAATATCTTTGACATAAAACCAAACCAATAATAAGGTGAATACGGTTACAAGGATGATTACTAAAAATGAATAATATGATATATCGGAAAAGAAAATATTGATTGCCCAAAAAACAAGTGATGTCCATATTGTAAGTTCAAGTGCGCTTACCAGTGGAATATATTTTTGAGTTGCCTTGCTGCGGAGGCTGAATAGTTTTACGATCCTGAACAGAAATAGTATGAAAGCAATGGCTGCGATTAAGTATACAGTAGTTGTCATATCCACCCTTTTTCTTTAAAATTAGCAATCAATAAAAATTCAATGCTTGGATTCAGTAAATAGATATCTGCTCCACGCATGGAAACTATGTGAAGACGTCTTAATACATCTATCGCCCCTATTGCCTGCTCCCTTTCCAGTTGCACCGTGCGTGTTATCTTTCCTAAACTCATTCGCTTATGAAGTAGTAGTTGAAGACAAAGATGACTCCACGCTTTTGGCATTAAATCAAGTGAATCCTTATCTTTTAGCGTTGGAGTATTCCATAAAATGGTTTTATCTGAAAAAGCTTGTATACCTGTTAGCCAGGCATTCATGGCGACTCCAGGATTTCCCATTGAATAGGCAAACAGTTTATTAAATATTTGCGCTAATTTAATTTCACTAAATGTTTTGGTGGCTCCTGACCCAAAATTCAACGCCAGACCGCTGGACTTGTGGCGAATCATTATAAGCTGTTTTAACTCAAGTGAATTGAATGGCAAGCATCGAACTACACCTGCACAATGCGTGTCCAAAGGCTCAGCTACATTAATAGTTGCATATGCAAATTGATTCATATTTATGACAAACAGGCATTTTGAGGAAAATCGCTCTATTAAAGATTTTATATGCCTTATTAATGTCAGGCCGTTTTCCGCAGAGCGCTCCCACCATAATTCTAAATCATTGATGATAACCAAACTGTTGTGGGGCAATAAGCTTAATATCTGTTCAGAATCGCCCTCAAACTTGGTAGCTTTTCTTAAGGCAAAGTCAAAATCCTCAATACTTAGCGATCCATCGTCAGGTGAAAATAATTGATAACTTGTGTAGTTGTCGGAGTTGGTGTCGCTAAAATGTTTACAAAGCGCACTTTTGCCTGTATTGCGTTCTCCTAAAACTAAAATGAAACCCTCTCCATTAATCTCATATTGTTTATGAGCTAACTCGAATTGTTTTTCCTCCAATGGTCGTTCAATCCAAAAGTTATTTTGGATGTTGGATCGTCCACTAAAGAGCGACACATAATAATGAGGAAGCAGTTGAAGCAATTTCTGATTTGGGGTTGCGCTATTGATTAAATTCATTATCCGTTCGTTAGTAGTTAACGACTGGTCAGTGGAGGATAATTGTTTGGCAAGCAGAATCCCTTTTGCTTGTGAATACAGAATAGAAACAAGCGAACTTTTTGCGTGGCTCGCCAGCTCAGACACTTTAGCGCTAAACTTGTTCTGCAAATGTTTTTTTCTTCTATTTCGAACCAACGTTGTAAATTCTCCTGAGATATCGGATAAGTTATGAAGTTTCAACGCGCTTTGAAGTTCACTGCATTGACGATCAATATTTTTTAAAAGGGATTCAAACTCTTGTGATACTGCCTCCATTTCTTTTTTAATGGTTCGGGTGGCACCATTTATTTCGCTTACGCGCAGTGCATCTTGGTCTGCCTCCTTGAAGTTAAATGCGTTAAACATAGCCAGGCTCGCGAGATCGTTAATAACAAGGTTTGACCGCTTGAGATTTTCAGTTAATTCTTCCAGTAAATCATTGATTGGTCCGGTGAGTGTTGCTTCCGTCAGGTGGGTAACCATTGCTTTTATTGGCAACACCAAACCTTCGTGGTCATCACCGGATTGAGCAGTTATGATATTTTCTTCAGGCAGTGCATTGGCCAAGGTCATTAGCTTTTCAGACGCTTCCCTCAGCAGGTTACCCGCGTGATCGTAGTCAAATTCCCACTCAGGCAGGGAGGGCTGTTTGGTTTGAAGGGGAAGCTTTTCTAAGGAAGTTATAGCGTCCACCAGATTGACAACGGATTGTTGCTGTTCTTTTATGAAGAACTGTCTGAGTCGCTCTTTATAGCTGTGTATCTCCTGGGATACAAATCCAAAATAATCATTTAATTGTGCACTAGATTTCGTTGTATTTAAATCAAGCTTCACTTTCAGAGCCCAGGAAGCTGAGAAATTAGACAGTTTTTCTTTTTGGGTTTCATAAAATTTCTCCGAGCGTCTCTTTGTTTTGATTACATTATTGAAATCTATTCGCTCAATCTGGTGCATGAAGAATACTACATTTTTCCGAGACTCCACCTGCAAGCGCCCCTTGTTAATTATTTGGAGCTCCTTTGTAAGGCTGGCCAATAATTCCACTTTCTCTTTTACGCTCTTAGTGAAATCTTTGATTAACTGATCTTGAACTTCTAATGATGATGCATTGGCTATCAAATGGAGAGATTCATCAACCCACACAATGAGGTGACGGAATTTCTCACGTGAGGAAGCTGATTTATTTTCCAGATCGTGAAGCAACACAGTTAGAAATTGGTACCGTAAGTCGCGGAAGAAATACGATGCCCCCTCACGATAGTTCGCTTTTAGCGAAATAGTTTTTCTCGACAGCGGGTGTGAAACTCTCTTGAAAAATTTAAACCATCGAAGAGAAGGGCTATCCTCGAGGCGTGGGTTAAACTCTTCTTTTAGATAGGGAATGGACTTGAATTTTGGAAAGCTATTTGAGTCCTTTGCAAGTTGATCCATATACCATGTAATCCCCTCCATCAATAATTCTTCCTGCTGTGGCAGGGTATTATTAAGTACATCTTCCAGTGCCTGCACAATCTGGTTATTGAAGTATTTTTTTGTCCTAATAATTGCGGCATTTCGTTGGTAAGCTCTATCGTATTGGCTCACCTTACTCAACGCGGATATAGTAGTACCTGCCAGTACCATTGCCTTGTCATAAATAGTAACCTCTTGTATGAGGCTAGTGATAAATATTTTTTTATGAAGTGCTTCTACAAGCTGAAGGCCTCGTTCATCTATTTTCTTAATATCATCAGCGATTTCAGAATACTTGGATGGTGGTATAGCCGGAAGGATCCATTCATTTTTTTGCACTGTTGGTGCGGGTGCTGCTTCTTGACTAATTACCGTGTGATCTTCAAAAGTAGAGGATGCGGTAATGAACAGTGTGGAACTGAGTTTATCACATATTGAATTTACATATTGATACGTAATTGTGAAGTCATCGTAGCTCTTGTCAGGAATTCCAATAATGGTTAAATCGGCATCGGCTGATTCTGTAGTAATTATTTCTTGTCGGGATTGTTGAGTAATATGATTATCAATAATCTTTATTGTAACGTTCGCCCTGTATTGCAACAACGTATTTTTAATATATCGGTTTATTCGGTCGGAATCTTCTTCCTGATTTAGTACGATGCATAATCTGATGGTTGATCGATTCCATAAATTGGAATTTGAGAGATACCTCACAATATTTAACGCCAGCGATAGGTTCCGGCCCCAGCCGCTCCACCAGATGTCAATTGTGGGTGAAGTAATCTTTTTTCCGGTAATATGATGATTTAGAAATAAGGCGTTAAGATCATATCGCTGAATACTATTAACAAGCGCTACAAACGCATCTTTATTTTCAGGTTTTTTGCTCCAGCCCATTAATACGGTGTTGGGCTCAACACCCGCATATCCATAAGTACGTGCAATTTCATCTATACCTTCATAAACATTATTGCAGGCATACTTATTTGTAAATTGGTTTTCGGTCTTCGTCTCCTTTTCTCGTTGAAGCCTTATCAAGGGATCTTTGGTTAAAACAAGTTCAAATGAGGAAAGCAATCCTAGTTTACCTGAGATGGCCTCTCCTAATCCTAACATGAAAGGGCGTGCCTGGTCGGCACCATTAAACATTAAAATATTGGGTCTCCAGTTTCTGGTGTGTTGTTTAGAAGAAGTCAACCGTTGCAAAGCCGTTTTTGCCAACAGAGACCAAACGCCACCCCAGGCATCCCCAGTTTGTAATGCAAGTTCTTTTCTTTTCAAATACAAATACAATCCGCTTAGGATAACGATTGCGCCAAGCGTAGCAATAAAATCAAGTTCAATCATCACAATGAAGCAAGCTGATGCGCCAAATAAACTTACCCACACTGGTGTTTTAAAGGTCGGCCTAAAGTCTGCGCTGGTCCATCTTTCAAAGGCGCAACTCAAATTCAAAAAGCCGTAAGTCGTTATAAAAAAAATTGAAACGATACGTGCGATTACGTCCAACTCGCCTATCAAAATCCCTGCCTCAGCTATCACGAACGTGAGCAAAAGTGCGTTACGTGGTTCGTTTGATACACCCACCCCTTTGGAAAAGAAACGAGGTGAAATTTTATCAACTGCCGTAGCTTGCAAAATACGAGGAGCTCCTAAAATACTCCCTAGAGCAGAAGATAGCGTTGCGCCCCAAATGCCAGCTATTACCAACTCTGGTATCCACGAGATTTTAAGCAAAATTTGTGAGTCAGTCGTAAGCAGTTTTCCATTTACCGTAAAAGCTAAAAAAATAGCCAACAAAATATAAACTACAAAACCAACCCCAATAGCCACGATGGAACCAGTTGGTATGGAACGCTTAGGATCCTTTAAGTCACCAGACATTGAAACACCAGCTTCGAAACCTGTAACAGCCGGAAAGAAAATACCAAATAGAAGCATAAAAGGTAGGGCCTTCGTGGGTGACTCAATTACGTTCAGGCTTGAGGTTGCTTGTGGCCCGAACTCGTGGTTTCCTGTGAAAATGGAAATAAGCGATAGAATAATCGCTACCATAATAAAATACTGCGTCTTTATAGCCAGCGAGGTGCTAATTAATGTGATTGTTGTTACTACTACTAAAATAATGGTGCCCGTTAACCGGATTGAGTTTATGGTGACCTCATATCCCCAATAACTCAGGAAGCTTTCAGAGAAACCAATGAGATATAAGCTCACACTAAAAGAAAGTCCAACAAATAGGGCTAACCCCAATGTTCCTCCAATTGGCAATCCAAGGCTTCTGGAAATCATGAAGTATGTTCCACCGGCTTCAACTTTCTTATCAGTTGCAATGGAGGAAACACTTAACCCGGTGGTGACAGAAATGATGTGGGCAATGATGATAATCCCAAGGGTAGCCCACAAACCTGCTTCACCTACAATCATTGGTAAGCGCAAGTACATGATTACACCTAGTATGGTAAGTATGGAGGGGGTAAAGACACCACCGAAAGTGCCGAACTTATTGACTTTTGCCATTAAATAGTATTTCTTTTACATGCTATGACTGCCCTTTGATAAAGAAGTCACTTTATTTTGTTAAAATAGTGTGACTTGATTAGTGGGGTTGAGTCTTAAATTAAATACACATTACAAAAATATGTTATGATTACCCAAAATATTTATTACGATATCCTCATAATATGTGGTGTTCTTATGTCTTCCTATTCTTTGGGATGGGTTTCTAAATTTACTAAAATACCAAGCGTCCTTTTACTCATTCTGCTTGGCATTGGATGCCAGTTTGCCCTTTCCTACTTTAACCTCCAGGTTGGCACTCGTGTGTTCAATATACTGCAATTACTTGGTATTGTGGGCCTAATAATGATTGTATTAGAAGCAGCACTTGACCTTAAGCTGACCCGAGAGAAACGACCACTTATCTTAAAAGCTTTCACTGTTGCCCTGGTAGCCCTGGCGGGTTCATCTGTTGCCTTGGCCTACATTATTAGTTATTTTTTAGACTTTGAATTTTACATTTCTCTGATCTATGCTATCCCACTCTCGGTGATGAGCAGTGCCATCATCATTCCCAGTGTAAAATTTTTGTCTGAAAATAAAAAAGAATTCATGATTTATGAGAGTACTTTTTCGGACATCCTGGGTATTATGCTGTTTTACTTTACCATAGGTGCCAGCGTGAATGCCACGCCTGTTTCCATCCTGCAAGAGGTTAGCATTAATATCGGCATTACAGTCGGGTTATCCATTATTATAAGTTACGTTCTCGTTTTGATTTTTCAAAAAATAGTGGAGAGCGCAAGGCTTTTTTTATTGATCTCTGTTCTAATTTCATTGTATGCTGTAGGGAAATTGTTTCACCTTTCTTCCTTAATTGTAATACTCGTATTTGGCCTTACACTAAGCAACTATAAATTATTTTTTGGAGGAAAACTGCGAGCCCTTATCGATGGCGTGGCATTAAAAAAAATCAATAGGGAATTCCATCTGGTTACACTCGAATCTGCTTTTGTGATACGCACATTCTTTTTTGTAGTGTTTGGTATGACCCTTGACTTGCAATCTTTGTTAAATACGCAAACGGCCATCATCAGCGTTAGTTTGGTTGCGGCCCTTTACCTAGTTCGATTTATCTGTCTGGTGCCCTTCTTGAAAAGTATTTATCCTGAGGTTCTTATAGCGCCACGCGGATTGATAACCGTGTTATTATTCTTTGCAATTCCAGAAGTATATCTTCAGACTAGTTTTAGTAGCGGCATTCTATTGTACGCCATATTACTAACTGGTGTTATTTTGACTTTAGGAATGATATTTTATCGCCCCGAAGCTGAAGATGTTGATGATCTTCAATTTGAAAACCTTGATGAGTTGGACAAGGAATTGATAAGACAGGATGGTAACGTGACTTAAGAATAAATGAAGCCTCTCCTTTACAATCAGAAGAGGCTTCATCTAAGATTGAAACCGAACCCACCTAAGCAGGCACCTGTTCTTTGTTATACTTGTTTTTTATTCCCAGCATTTCTTTTGCCTGGTCGTAAGATTTCGATGTAGACTCTGCGATAACTTTAGCATTTTCGGCTAGCATAGTGCGGGTTTTTGCTCCCTTCTTTGGGGCAAACAGTAGCCCAAGAGCGGCACCAAGTAAAGTTCCAGTTACAAATCCTGTAAAAATTTTGGTTGTATTTGTCATGATTGTTTTGTTTATAGTTCCATCCCTGAAACTTTCAGGGCATTTTTGTTAATTGTTTTTATTTAAGCCACTGCAAATTCCAGATTGGAAACAGAAACAGCAGGTTTTTTCAACGATTCTAATCGATACAAATCTTTTCTTCTATCTTTTAAGTTGGTAACCGCACCTTTGTGATTCAGTTCCTTTAGTAAGATTAGATCTACATCAACAATCAAAGTCATTTCGGTATTTGGTGTAGTCTCTGCCTTTACACCGTTGGTAGGAAAGGCAAAGTCGGAGGGAGTGAACACGGCAGACTGCGCGTATTGTATGTCCATGTTATTTACCTTAGGTAAATTTCCAACACTTCCCGCAATGGCTACAAAGCATTCGTTCTCAACTGCGCGGGCTTGAGCGCAATGCCTCACACGGATATAAGCATTTTGTGTGTCGGTCAAAAAGGGAACAAAAAGAATATCCATTCCATCATCCGCCAATAATCTAGAAAGTTCAGGGAACTCCACATCGTAGCAAATTAGAATTCCTATTTTCCCACAATCCGTATCATACGTTTTCAGTACGTCTCCACCTACCATTCCCCACGATTCACGCTCTCCTGACGTGATGTGAAGCTTTTGATATTCTTCTACTTTTCCATTGCGATGGCACAAGTATCCGATGTTATATAATTTCCCTTCTCGTAAATCTGGAAAACTGCCTGTAATAATATTGACATTATAGCTGATCGCCCATTCCGCGAATTTATTCTTCAGCGGTTCGGTATATTTTGCTAAACCTCTGATGGCTTCCGCTTCTGTGATGTCATTGTATTCCGCCATCAAAGGAGCATGAAAGAATTCCGGGAAGAGAATAAAATCAGATTTGTAACCGGATGCCGCATCTATAAAGAATTCAATTTGTTCGCAGAGGGATTCAAAATTTTTGAATGGCCTCATTTGCCATTGAATTAAACCCAACCTTACGTCTGTCTTCTTTTCCAGCCATTTGTGTTTTGGTTCATAATAAATATTGATCCACTCAATCAATGCTGCGTACTCCATTGACTCTGCGTCTCCAGGCATGTAACCTTTCATTATTTTTCTTACGTGAAATTCATTACTCAATTGAAAGGTCAGTGTAGGATCGTATAATTCCTTTTGTTTCACTTTTTCTATATACGCTTTGGGTGTAAGCGCTTGCGCGTGTTCAGCATAGCGTGGTAACCTGGCCCCTGCAATAATGGCACGAAGGTTCAGTTTTTCGCACATTTCTTTTCTCGCGTCATATAGTCTCCGGCCCAGTCTTAGCCCCCGATGTTCAGGTCGGATGAATATTTCTATACCATAGAGCACATCTCCATAGGGGTCATGACTACTGAACGAATAATTCCCTGTCGCATCTTTATAGGTATGATTGTCACCAAGGTTTTTATAGTCAACGATTAATGATAATGCAGCACCAACCAACTTGTCGTCAACTTTAATGCACAGTTGGCCTTCAGGAAATATTTTTAAGAGATGCTCTATCTGATGGTCGCGCCAATAGGCACCCCAGGCTGTGTATGCATCCAACATACTTTCTTTTAAATCAAAGTAGTCGGTTATAGTTAAATGTGTTATTTCGATTTTCATATTTGTCTGTTTAAATTTTATCTGACCTGGCTATCTTTTCAAGGTCAAGCCATGGCCATTGGTGGATTTTGAGCTTTATAATTCAACATTTCCGCCATTGATTTTGATAAGTCGTCAGATATCTGAGGACGAATACTAAGTACCGGATACTGAGCGTGATTAACGATATCCTGAGTATAGGGTCCAAGAAAAAAATCTTTTAAGGAAGTATCTAAGGTTGCCGTTATGACCAAGAGATCAGGCTTTTCTTTTTCTGATATGGAAAGCACCTCAGCGGCCACTCCTTCGCAATAGTGTATCTCACTTCCGCAGATGACATCGTCATCCATAATTTTCTTTCGTATTGAGTCCACAAGCGCTTTCATTTCTACAAAGCCAGTCGAATCATTCTTTTTCACAATTCCGGCAATGAGTAATGATGAGTCATTCATGCGAATAATAGGCCTTATCATCTCGTACTTCTCAAGGGCATGAGGTACCATACGAACAGGGAACAGAATTTTCTTAAAGTCAATCCATTGATTTGTTCCAGGAATTGTCATCACAGGGCAAGGAGAATTTTTAACCACTCGATAAGCATTCGATCCAAGAAAAAATTCACGTAGGCCTGAGGCACCATGTGTTCCCATTACGATCAGGCTTGCCTCTTTGTGAAGAGCCCACCGGCATATCTCATCTGCAGGATTTCCGGATTGAACGATGTGGTTAATAACAAGATCATGCTTTGAACGCAAACTCTTGGCTAGCTCATTCAAGTTTTCATTGGCGGTTTTTACAAGTTCCGGAAGGATAACGCCCACAGCTCCGCCAGCCTCGGGCGGAAATAGCACATAAGTGTTTTCAACTACGTGAATTAGAGTAAGTGTGGCAAGTTGTCGCTTACAAATGGCCACTGCTGTTTCTAGCGCATTTAATGATATTTGCGAAAAATCGATCGGGACAAGAACTTTATTTATTTCATAAGCTTTCATGATCTTACTATTAATTGTGTAACTATTTAATGCTGTTGATTTGGTTAAATAATCCAATGATCAAATTTAGCCAATATATGGCCATTCTGATGGTATAATTGATGCATCCTATGGCACTTATTACTTATTTCCAACAAAACATAAAGTGTAACTCTGCAAAAATTTCAATGCAGATAAAAGTTCACGTGTTCAGTAAGAACAGTTGCTAACAGATGTCATTGTAGTAAAAAAATGACTGCTTGTTTGGAGGAAGATACTACAGCCACTTATTACTTTTAAAGTAAAAGATCATTCCAACGAAGATGGTTACCATAACTCCCCAAACTCCGAAATAGCCGTACTCCCATTTCAGTTCGGGCATATATTCAAAGTTCATTCCATAAATGCCTGCTATGAAAGTAAGTGGAATAAAGATAGTGGCTACTGTGGTAAGCACTTTCATCGTTTCATTCATTTTATGACTAAGCGCGGAAAAATATATGTTGGTCAAACTTTCCAATGCAGTATGGGTTGCATTAGCTTCCTCTATAGCATTGGTGCAACTGTTTTTTAAATCTCTGTAGTATTTCCTGTTGCTTTTACTAATAAAATGCGTTCGATCTTTGAGAATATTGGTCAGTGCTTCTTTAAATGGTGACAAGGACTTTTTTATTTTATCTACATCTTTTTTATAAATAAAATCGCATCCTCTTTTCCAGATGGACCCAAGATTTTCTCTCATCTTATATCGCAGGTGATTAAAATGATCACTTACTTCTTCCT
>JAENVX010000054.1 GCA_016650355.1 Bacteroidia bacterium
CCATATCCCGATATGGTCGCACGATTTCAATCGGTAATCAGCGAAGAAATCAGGCGGCAACTTCAACAAGAGATAGGCAATCCGTATCCTGATCATGTAATTGCGTGCGTAGGGGGTGGTAGTAATGCAGTAGGCGCATTTTATCATTTTCTGGATGATGAGCATGTAAATCTTGTTGGCGTTGAAGCGGCAGGAAAAGGAGTTGACTCTGGATCCTCTGCAGCAACCACAGTGCTGGGTAAGCCAGGAGTGCTACATGGAAGTAAGACATTATTGATGCAAACTGAAGATGGGCAGGTGGTTGAACCGTATTCTATTTCGGCTGGATTGGACTATCCCGGTATCGGACCCATTCACGCTCATTTGTTTGATGTAGGCAGGGTACAATTTATAAATGTTACGGATGATGAAGCCATGGATGCTGGTATTGAACTTAGTAGAACTGAAGGTATAATCCCTGCAATAGAATCGGCACATGCAATTGCGGTCTTAAAGAAAATGGAGCTGGATGAAGATGATGTTGTGGTTATCAATTTAAGTGGTAGAGGCGATAAGGATTTGGAGACGTACATCAGGTGGGGGAAATATTAACAGCTTTAGTTATTCTATATGAAGATTACTGCTTTAAATTTATTGGTCGGACTGAACTTGTTGACTTTTAGTTGCAATTCGCCAACGGTGAAAGATGGCGCTCCATTGGATGTTGTTGCCTACAAACTCGAAATAGAAAAGTGGCATGAAAAAAGGCAAGTTGACCTGAAAGCAGAGGATGGTTGGCTTAATCTTGTTGGATTATTTTGGCTGAAGGAAGGTAGCAATTCTTTTGGAAGTGGTAATAAAAATGACATTGTTTTCCCGGCTGGTAAAATACCTGTGCATGCCGGAACCTTTATAGTGAATCAGGGAATTGTAAGTATTGAAGTGGCTCCTGCAACGGAGATCACCCAACGTGGTAAACCGCTTAGTAACGGAATAATATTTTCTCCTGACTCTGCGTCCAATGCAAAGTTGGAGTACGGATCACTGCGATGGTTTATTATTCAGCGCGATAAAATTGTGGGTATCAGATTGCGAGACCTTGAAAGCGAGGATGTTCAAAAATTTAATGGCATTGAACATTATCCTATTGATCCGGCATGGCGGATAGAGGCCACTGTTGAGCCCTCTGTTGAGCCTAAAATGATTGATATCACCAACGTGTTAGGACAGACTACATCTCAAGCTTCACAAGGAACAGTAGTGTTCACGATCAATGAAACAGCCTATCGGTTGGATGCATTGGACGGAGGCAAGGATGAACTCTTTGTTATTTTTGGTGACCATACAAATAAAAAAGAAACCTACCCTGCCGGACGGTACATATATATTAAAAGGCCGGATGAAACCAATAGGACCATAATAGATTTCAACAAGGCATATAATCCGCCCTGTGCTTTCACTGCGTTTGCAACATGTCCGCTTCCACCAAAACAAAATATATTGAATGTGGAGATACCTGCAGGAGAAAAGAACTATTCAGGGCCAGAACATGAAACACATTAGATTATAAAATGAATCGTATTCAAAAATTATTTACGGAAAAGCAGAGTAACATTCTGAGTGTTTTCTATACCGCAGGGTTTCCAAATCTGAAGGATACAGGGACAATTGCCCAACACCTTGAGCTAGCCGGAGCGGATATAATTGAAATTGGTATTCCTTATTCAGACCCTATTGCAGATGGCCCCGTTATCCAGGCAAGCAATAAAACCGCACTGGATAATGGCATGACGCTTGTTAAACTTTTGCAGCAAGTACGTGAGTTACGATCCTCAATAAACGTTCCACTGATTTTGATGGGGTATCTTAATCCCATCTTGCAGTATGGAGTGGAGAAGTTTTGTAAGGATGCCGCTTCAGCAGGCGTGGATGGAGTAATTCTTCCAGATATGCCAATGGACGAATACCAAACCGAATACAAATCAATAGTTGAATCTCACGGGTTAAGCAATACTTTTCTAATTGCACCTACAACGTCAGAAAAACGCATACGTCAGATTGACGATGCCACAAATGGTTTTATCTATGCAGTTTCTTCATCCAGCACAACAGGTGCACAGGGTGGTTTTGACTTGGAACAGGAGAATTATTTTAAAAAGCTAAAAGCACTCAAACTTAAAAATCCTTTTTTGATTGGGTTTGGTGTCTCCAACAACCAGACCTTCTCAAAGGCGTGTGAATTTGCCTCTGGGGCAATCGTGGGGAGCGCGTTCATATCCCTACTAAAAGATAGCAAGGATTTTAAGGCAGATATTCAGGATTTTGTCAATCGTTTACGAAATCCAAAATCATAAACTTTAATACTAAACTTTATAATGATTATTCAGCTTAACCAAGCTATTTCGGAGAGCAACAAAGCAACCATAGTTGAAGCAATAGGCAAACTAGGGTATAAATCTACGGAGGTGAAAACCCAGAAAGGCAAATATCTTGTCAGTATTGGGAAGAAGGAATTTGATATACGTTCTATTGGTCATCTCCCAGGTATTGATGATATCCACAGAGTATCCGATGAGTACAAATTGGTTTCACGTAAGTGGAAGGTTAATCGGTCGCAGTTGGATTTAGGCGATGGAGTTGTAATTGGAGGGAACAATTTATCCATCATGGCAGGGCCCTGCTCCATTGAAACAGAAAAACAGGTAGAGCAGACACTTACTCACCTTACTCAAAATGATGTTCGCATCATGCGAGGAGGTGTGTTTAAGCCACGAAGTTCACCTTATGCGTTTCGGGGATTGGGAGTAAGCGGCATGAAAATGTGGTACAAGCAAGCCAGGGCAGCTGGTGTAAAAATCATAAGTGAAGTAATGCAGGTGTCTCAGATTGCCGAGATGTACGATTACGTTGATATATTTCAGGTAGGCGCAAGAAATACCCAGAACTTTAATTTGCTCGATGAGTTGGGCAAGGTAGATAAGCCGGTAATGATCAAGCGCGGCATATCCGGAACAATTGAGGAACTTTTGTCTTCAGCTGAATATGTTTTTTCAGGTGGAAATGAAAAGCTTATTCTCTGCGAGCGTGGCATTCGCACCTACGAAAAAGCGAGTCGGAATACGATGGATATTAACGCAATCCCAATTCTAAAAGAAAAGTCACATTTACCAGTGATAGCCGATCCATCTCATGGTATTGGAATTAGAGAGTACGTTGAACCGGTAGCGTTGGCGGCTATTATGGCAGGGGCTGATGGAATTATTTACGAAACGCATCAAAATCCTGAGGAGGCATTCTCCGATGGACAACAAACGCTGGATTTTCAGGAATCGGAAACGTTGATAAAGAAACTGAGAATGACGTTTGACCTTCGGAATAGTTTCTAGTTGCAAGTAGATATCTAATGCCAGATATTAGTGTGCCAATTCCAAATATTGTGAAGTTAATCTTTTATGAACGTGGGACAATTTGCAACAGATTTTGCAGAAAAGCGCCTATTATATTTTAAATATTGATATGACTGCACTAATGGTTTACGGTATTAAAAACTGCAATACGGTGAAGTCAGCAATCACCTGGCTACGAGAAAATGAGATAGAATTTGAATTTCATGACTACAAAAGTAAAGGGATAGAGGAGCATAAATTGAAAGAATGGTGTAAGCAAGTTGGGTGGGAAGTGCTGGTAAATAAACGAGGCACAACTTGGCGGCAGCTGGATAAAAAAATTCAAGACAACGTTACCAACGAGAAAACTGCCATTACTCTTATGATGGCCAAAACCAGTGTGATTAAGAGGCCTTTGCTGGAGAAGGGCAAAAAAGTAAGTGCAATAGGATTTGATGAAGCAGATTATTTAAAAGTTTTCAAGAAAAATAATTTATAGAGGCACATATTACGAAAGTCTATTTTGTTCTGTAACCCAGGATTTAGCTTCATCCATTGTCTCAAAAAATTGGAGTTCCGCATCGTATGCGTTTCGCATTATTCTGGTTCTTTGCTCGTAATCTGGATAGTTGGCTTTTGGCATAATTACGGCAATGCGCCTAAGCCCATCATGCACAAGTTGTGATCTAATTCTGATGCGAGCCGCATTTAGTCTTTCTTCGTCACGGTCCTTAAGTTCAGGAAGATTTGATATCCAGTTTGGTGTACGGAATGTTTTCACAAAGTCTGCTGCTTTCGTGAGAAATTCATTGTATTCCTGGACTGATATTTCGTTTTTCCAAACCATACATACTGCATGAAGTGAGGCATCAAAATAGAGCCTTGCAGATGAGTTGTCCATTAATATCTGCTCTCTCAAAGTCTCAGGCACGGGCAGTGTTATAGTAAAAGTTGTCCCTACTCCAAGCTTGCTTTGAACAGTAATGACTCCGCCCATTGATTCCGTCTGAAGTTTAACGAGGTACAAACCCAAACCCCTACCATCGGTGTGCGTGTGGAAACGCTTATAAAGTCCAAATAATTTGCCCGCATATTTTTCCAGATCAATGCCCAGGCCATTGTCCTCTAGTGTTAATCGTATCCTGTTGTCTGAATTTATGGAAGATATTTTGATATGAGGTTTTCGATCTGGTGATCTGTATTTTATGGCATTACTAATAAGATTATATAAAATACTGTCCAACATGTGTTTGACAGCGTAGATTTCAGGAGAACCTGTAAAGTCAGTCTCTATGAAAACCTGATGATCCTTAATTTCCTTTTCAAGAAGAGACTTCGTTTGCATCAATTCGTCACTGAGAACAATTTTTTGCCGGATTTGCGACAGGTTATTCCGAATATCTATGATGTGACTTAAGTCCTGGATGGTTCCCTCTAATACCAAAAGTGACTTTTCCATATGGACAAGTAACTCATGATTTTCTATACTTTGATTTTGTTGATTTAATAGATTGATCAGTCCTCCTAAACTCGCAACAGGTCCACGTAAATTATGTGACACGGTGTACGAATATTGTTGTAGTTCGCTATTATGGCGGATTAGCTCTTTGTTTGCTTCAACAAGCTGAATATTTTTTTCCTTAAGGTTTTGGCTGAGTTGGACATTTTCTTCGGTAACTTTTTTTTGTTGCTGATAAATTACCAGGTTAGCTTGATTTAGATTTTTTATTAGACTTTCATTTGTCTTTTCTGTTTCTTCAAAGCTATATTTTAGAAAATAGGTACTACCTCCAATGACAAGTGCAGCAGCGATTGTCACGTAGTTTGTAAAATAGTAATTGGGCCCAGTGAGTCCCAGCTGGAAATAACCAACTCCGAACAATTCATGAACAGGGTCATAAAAAATGATACAAACAATATTTAAGATGAAAGCGGGTACCCAATACTTTTGTTCATCTAATCTGAAAACAACAAAAGGAAAAAGGCCGGCCATCAGCAACATGAGGCGAAAAATAAAATATTGAAACTCTTCTAATTGTATAAACAAGTTCTTGTCAAGTATGGAAATCACTATTGCCGAAACGCTGAGGGAAATGGTGAGAAACAATCGACTTCCATTGTGGAATTTCCACTGGTTTAGTAAGATAGGGATCAGAAAGATAATCGCAGTACTGAAGGCCAGGCCAACAGAAATGCTCAGGCCAAAGAAAGCTATCGCTACAGACGATACGAGCAACGTAAGGAGTGATAGGATGGCTGCTATTCTATTACATAGAATGATTTGCATATTTCTATGCCAACTTGAATTAGCATCGATACCTGTTTGGCTGATGGAATGCCAAAATTCCATAATTCTAATATGAATTTACCCAGTAAAAGACGATTAGGCAAAATCTAAAATTATGATGAAAACACCGCTATTGAACCGTGAAAACTTATCAGTTCTTTTTCAATTCCGGAATTCTCCCTGGTGTATATGGCGCTCCAGCCTCTTCAAGCTTTTGCTCCAGTGCTTTAATGTCACTTGTGACTACGCTTTTTAGTTCGGCCAATAGTGGTTCAAACTCTTCAGCTGCGATCTGTAACTGTTCTTTCATGGTAGTGGTAGGATCGCTGGTGGTACCATATCCATCATATATAGCACTGAACAACCGCGATGAGACGGAGGGCGGTGTATCGATATCCAAATTATTAGCGACTCTATCCCCATTCAATCTCTTTTGTATTGTTCTAAGCTTATCTTCAATGGCCTGCGCATCTTTAATAAAATCCTGATCTGGTTTTGCAACGCTAAAGACAGCTTCCTTCAGATATTTTATGCGGTTGGTAGCATCGCTTAACATCCCAGAGACTGCTCGTACACTTCGTTGTATTTCCGCTGCCTTGCGCTGCCATTCAACAAGCGCAGGACGGGAAGATGCCGGCAGGGTAGTGCCAGGCAAAACGGTTACAACAAATTTTTCGGGGCCAGCTAAATCGGTGATTGCCCCTTCAGCATATTTAGATAAGGTAACGGAATAGTTTCCAGGTGCGGCAAGCTGGCCAACATCATTAGGTTGAAATACATTGTCATTTGGTGTTTGACTGATTTTGATAGGGTTTGAACTGGGATATCGAAAATCCCAATTTATTCTATTTACTCCTTTCTTAGCTGGAGTCTTTAATTTCCGAATAATTTCGCCTTGCTCGTTGCGAATTGTGAAAAGCAAATAGGGGCTGTCTTCCTTTTCTTCTTCCGTCAAAATCGCTAGAGTAGGATAGAATACGTCCTTGCCATCTTTAGAGAGTTTGTCTTGTTCTTCTTCTCTTTTTTCTTTTAATGTCTTGAGATCTTCTTTATAAAAATAGGTGAATGTTGCTCCGACTTTTGGATTTTCTGCAGCGTATAATGATTCACCTAAGAATCCTTTACCCCTGATTCCCAGTGGGCTGTTCTCAACGTACATCCAACTATTTTTGATTGGAAATAGATAGGCTTCTTTACCTTCCGTTTGTTTCAGATTGCGTAAGGGTGAGTAATCATCGAGCACAAAAAAACCACGTCCAAAAGAAGCTAGTACTAAGTCATTTTCCCTTTTTTGAATGGCCATATCGCGAATGCCTATGGTAGGCAATCCTCCTTTTAGTTGTCTCCAGCTTTTGCCACCGTCAATCGAAAAGTGAACGCCAAACTCAGTTGCCACAAATAATAAGTTTGGATCAACATGATCTTCGGCTATGCTATAGGTTGAGCCGCGCTCTGGTAAGTTTGTTGAAATGGAATTCCAGCTAGCTCCTTTGTCAGTACTTTTGAAAATGTATGGCTTAAAGTCACCGCGCTTATGATTATTGAATGTAGCATAGATAACATTCTCATCGTGTTGCGATGCAAAGAGATGGTAAACATAGGTCATAGCAGGCACGCCTGTGAATGACTGAGTTTTCTTCCAATTCTTCCCTCCGTCACGTGTAACCTGGATGAGCCCATCATCCGTGCCTGCCACAACCAGGTTTTCATTTTTTGGTGACTCCGACAAAGCACTGACCGTTCCATACAATGCTGTGCCACTATTCTTGCCCGAGGCATCAATGCTCCACACTTTTCCCATTAAGGGCAATTTATTTCGATCTAAATTTTGTGTTACGTCTTCGCTGATCACGTGCCAGGTATTTCCATAATCATCACTTCGAAAAACCTTGTTCGAGGCAAAATAGATTCGCCCTTTTTTATGAGTACTCGTTTGCAGAGGCGCATCCCAATTCCAGCGATAGTCATTTTCACCCTTACGCGATTTGGGTTGGATGCCCGTTGTTTCGCCAGTCGCTTTATCGAATCGCACGAGGCCACCATGTTGAGATTGTGCATACACAATGTTTGTATTGTAGGGATCAATGGCGCTCTCGAATCCATCGCCACCGTTTGTAACAAACCAATCTGAATTCAGAATACCACTTTCGTTCCGTGTACGAGAGGGACCGCCTAAACTAAAATTGTCCTGCGTTCCTCCATAGACATAGTAAAAGGGTTCGGTATTATCAACCTCGACTTTATAAAATTGAGTAACAGCAAGATTGGCTTTGAACTGCCAGGTTTTGGCTCCATCCCATGTTTCATATATTCCTCCATCGCATCCATTGATCATGTGGTTGGTGTTCGTGGGATTCACCCACAGTGCGTGGTTGTCAACATGTTTTGATTTCTCACCAATGGGATTGAAATTCTTTCCACCATCATCACTGACGTTAATCGCGTAGCCCATGGTATAAACTTTATCTGGATTTTTTGGATCGGCAATCACTTCATTGTAATAATTCCCACCCGTCTCATGGCTGCTCATTTTCTGCCAACTAGCCCCACGATTTGTTGTTCGATAAAATCCTGCATCTTTAGATGCTTCAACTAGTGCATAAATGTATTCTGGATCAGCTGGAGATATAGCTAACCCAATTCTGCCTTTATCGCTTTTCGGAAGTCCGTTATTTATTTTCTCCCAGGTCTTGCCACCGTCTACTGTGCGGTGCATCCCAGAACCAGGACCACCACTTACGTAAGCGTAATCATGCCTGCGTCTTTGAAAGGATGATGCGTATAAAATGTTTGGACTACGTGGATCCATAAGTAGATCATTCACGCCCGTGTGCTCATCAATTTTTAAAATCTGATCCCACGTTTTTCCTCCATCTACTGTTTTATAAACGCCTCGATCTCCACCCGATGACCATAGTGGACCAATGGCAGCTACATAAACAACGTCCGAGTTGTTAGGGTCAACAATTATTTTTCCAAGATGCTCTGAGCTTTTTAATCCCATGTTTTTCCAACTTGCACCACCATCTTCTGATTTATAGATGCCGTCACCATACGCCACACTGCGTTGATTGTTATTTTCGCCAGAGCCAACCCAAACAACATTTGTATTGTTGGGATCAAGAGTTACACACCCAATAGAGTAAGACCCCTGACCATCAAAAATCGGTTCGTAGGTAGTTCCTGCATTAACTGTTTTCCAAACGCCACCCGAAGACGATGCAACGTAGTATTCATTATAG
>JAENVX010000055.1 GCA_016650355.1 Bacteroidia bacterium
AGCAACAATCCCGATGCGTATGTTTTGGAAAGAGCAAATAAGCATAGTATCAATTCGATGCTTTTTACTAAAGCACAATTCCGCGAAAGCGAGGAGGTGCTGAATGAGTTAAAGAAGGCGGGAGTAACTCATATTGTGTTAGCTGGTTTTCTCTGGCTTGTTCCTGACAGTTTAATTAAGGCTTTCCCTCATCACATCATTAATATTCATCCAGCTCTATTACCAAAATACGGAGGCAAAGGAATGTATGGGATGAAAGTACACGAGGCTGTGAAGTTGGCAGGAGAATGTGAAACAGGAATCACCATTCATGAAGTGAATGCACATTATGATGAAGGAAAGATCTTATTTCAGGCAAAATGCGAAATCCTTCCTTCTGACACACCTGAACAAATAGCCAATAAAATTCACCAGCTCGAACATGCACACTATCCCAAAGTAATCGAGAAGTGGATTCAATCTTAAATGATTTTCTCTGGCTGAAAGACTGTTATTCTATGGCATGTATTGTTACCCAATACCGGTAGGCCACAATTGCTTTTTCTACTTTCCTCAACCTGGTAAAGTCGCGCTTGCTATACTTTGGCAGAATTAATTTATTGATCGCTGCCAGAAATTGATAGAAACTTTTTTTCATTGGTCAATAGCAGTTATTGTTTTTCAAATTTTTCTCGTTTACTCCATACTTCGTCTATGGGTTCTCCTTTACTACTCAAGCCTTGGTGGCGCCAGTCTCCATCAGCAATTGAAAAGTCGAACTGAAGTTTGGCACCAACACGGGAGTTGTCGCGGGAAAAGAAATCAATGTTTTCCGTATACTTCCCATTTTCTGAAGTGTAAGTACCACCTCCCGTGCCAAAAAATTCTTTCGTTTCACTATTGTATGCAATCCATTGAAACCGAGTGCCTGAAAGTATTTTCATAGTCTTACGTGGGCCTGGACTCCTTTTTTGTAATCCTTTGTCCGTCATGCGCCCGGTGATAAGCCAGGCACCAGCTAATTGACCCGGACTTCCGTTATCTACTCTTGAAAACTCTTCTGTTTTTCCGCTGGTTTTAAAAAACAGTTTATCATTTTTAAGTTGTATCTCAGATTTCTGTTCGCTTCCAATCCAGTCTGGTTTCATGGTGTTGAATTCATGCACTTCAATGAATTGATTTTTTTCAATTCGCCAGGTGCCACCACACGTGCCGATGTAGGTGTTATTCTTTTTATTATACACTGCCGCGGAGAAATAGTGGTCAGTAACAATCATGGAGATGTGGTTTTCGTCCGGGCCACTTTCCCATGCGCCAGTAATATTTATAGATTGAGCTTGACAGGCACAACTAACAAGTAATACGACACTAAAAAGTATTGAATGTTTCATATCTTTTGATAATTAGGTTATGGCGTATTGACTTCATAAAAACCTTCTGAGGGGTTATCCGTCCAGCTCATTGGATATTTTTTATCCAGAAATTCAAGAGAATCTTCAGTGAGATAGAGTGGACGGAATGTATCTATCATCACAGCAAGTTCGTGTGTTTCTTTTGCACCAATACTTTTTTCCACTGTACCTGGATGTGGGCCATGCGGAAGTCCGCCAGGGTGTAATGTGAATGAGCCTCGTTCAATTCCCCTGCGACTCATAAAATTTCCTTCGGCATAATACAACACTTCATCACTGTCGATGTTGCTGTGATTGTACGGAGCAGGTATCGCAAGGGGATGGTAGTCAAACAAACGCGGTACGAATGAACAGATAACAAAATTTTTGGATTGAAACGTTTGATGGGTGGGTGGTGGCTGATGTATTCTTCCGGTTATGGGTTCAAAGTCATGAATGGAAAAAGCATACGGCCACAGAAATCCATCCCAGCCTATGAGATCAAGCGGACTATAATCATAGATGTATTGATGGAGATAGCCTTGCTTTTTAATTTTCATTAAAAATTCTCCTTTTGATGTATCTGTAATCAACTCATTTGGTGGCCGTATGTCGCGTTCGCAGTATGGAGAATGTTCACCAAGTTGTCCCAGGTCATTGCGATAGCGTTTCACTGTTTCAATAGGGGATGCGGATTCAACAATTAATAAACGAAGCGGGCCTTCTTCAAATTCCAATTTATAGATTAC
>JAENVX010000056.1 GCA_016650355.1 Bacteroidia bacterium
GAGGGATTAAAAATTACGTATGACTATTTTAAATCCTTATCCAAGGAGGAGCTTTACAAAAAAGATCACAAGGATTTCTCCGGGTTTAAAAAGTAAATGGCAATCATGAAAAGAAAAATTTTAATAACGGGAGGTGCCGGGTTCATTGGTTCTCACGTAATAAGGCTTTTTGTAAAGAAATACCCAGAGTATTCAATAATCAATTTAGACAAGCTTACATATGCAGCCAACCTGGAAAACCTGCATGACATTGAATCTTATCCGAATTATAGATTCATTAAAGGAGATATTGTAGATCTAAATTTTTTGAATATTCTTTTTCAGAAGGAAGCAGTTGATGGCGTTATTCATCTTGCAGCTGAATCTCACGTGGATCGGTCATTGGAGAACCCTGCTGAATTTGTAAATACAAATGTGTTGGGGACACTTAACCTTCTTCAAGCCGCCCTAAAATCGTGGGGTGGAAACTTAGAGGGTAAGAGATTCTATCAAGTCTCAACGGATGAAGTTTATGGGTCCGCGGAACATGGAGATTTTTTTACTGAAAAGACTCCTATCGATCCCAAGTCCCCATACTCGGCTTCAAAAGCAGCTGCTGATCATTTTGTCAGCGCTTATCAAAACAGTTTTAAGTTACCTACACTTATAAGCCGCTGCTCGAATAACTATGGACCCAATCACTTTCCGGAAAAGTTAATCCCGTTGATGATTAACAATATCCTTACGGATAAGCCATTGCCTGTATACGGAAAAGGTGAGAACATAAGAGACTGGCTTTATGTCGAAGACCATGCCTCAGCAATAGACATTATCTTTCATAGTGGAAAAATTGGAGAAGTCTATAACATTGGAGGCAATAATGAATGGAAGAACATTGACCTTATCCATGCCTTATGCAAAATAATGGACGAGAAACTGAATAAGGAACCGGGGACTTCAGCTAAACTTATTACCTATGTGAAGGATAGGGCAGGCCATGACTTGCGTTACGCGATTGATTCCTCCAAATTGCAAAGCCAACTTGGATGGTCTCCCTCTGTGACCTTCGAAGCTGGGTTGGAGAAAACAGTAGATTGGTATCTTAGCAACAGGGATTGGCTCAATCATGTAACCTCAGGGGCCTATAAAGATTATTATGCAGGCATGTATCAAAACAGATAATCTATGAAGGGAATTATTTTGGCCGGAGGCTCAGGCACGCGTCTACATCCGCTTACCTTGGTTATGAGTAAGCAATTGATGCCATTGTACGATAAGCCGATGATCTATTATCCGCTCTCCGTTCTGTTGATGTCAGGGATAAGGGATGTTTTAATAATTTCTACTCCCCAAGATCTTCCTCATTTTAAAAAACTATTGGGAGATGGTTCGCAACTAGGATGCGCATTTTCATACGAGGTTCAACCTGAACCCGATGGACTTGCAAAAGCATTTATTATAGGTGAAAAATTTATTGGTAAAGATAAAGTGGCATTGGTATTGGGAGACAACGTCTTTTATGGATCAGGGTTAATAAACTTGCTTCAACACAATACAGATCCAGATGGAGGAGTAATTTTCGCGTACCATGTCAATGACCCCGAACGTTACGGAGTTGTTGAGTTCGACAAAGCTCAAAATGTTATTTCGATCGAGGAAAAACCAAAACATCCAAAATCTAATTTTGCTGTTCCGGGACTTTATTTTTATGACAACGAGGTGGTTGCCATTGCAAAATCAATTAAGCCTAGCCCCCGCGGAGAACTTGAGATAACCGATGTTAACAAAGTTTATCTGCAGAAAGGAAAATTAAAAGTTGGAATAATGAATCGAGGAACAGCCTGGTTAGACACAGGAACGTTTGATTCACTTATGCAAGCTGGAAATTTTGTACAGGTGATTGAACAAAGACAAGGATTAAAAATAGGATGCATTGAAGAAATAGCCTACCGTAAAGGGTTTATTAACAAAGAGCAATTACTTGCCCTTGCCAAGCCTCTCGAAAAAAGTGGATATGGCATTTATCTTGAGAAATTGGTTGCTGAGTAATCCTACTCTTCGTAGTAAATTACATTTGTAATAGTAGCTCCAACAGCTTGAAGCGTTTCTTTGCTGATCAAGTCAAGGTTGTCTTTTTGGGTGTGATGGTAATCTCCAAAATATCCAAGCACAGGATGGTAGTGCACAATATCGATCATGGGTATTTTTGCGACATGATTGACGAATTGATGATCATCGGTTATCTCCCCAGAATTTTGTTTTACGAAATAATCTGAGTACCCAATCCTGGCTGCAGTGTTCCAAACCTTTGCCACGATGGCTGGTGCAAACTCCAATGACAATCCTTCACGATAGAAATGTGCCCGTTTTGAGCCCACCATATCGAGGAGTATTCCATAGTAAGCGGAATAGTTCTTCTTATGCTTGTTTTTTGACCAATACTGTGATCCCAAACACCACCACGACTGGAGACCTTCTGGCAGATTAATCTGATTAGACATAA
>JAENVX010000057.1 GCA_016650355.1 Bacteroidia bacterium
CTTCTTGTGAATATGTTTGTTGGAAGTTGCCTCACAATTGGTGCCGTTATCTTCTTGCTTCAGGCGACTACTGCAGAAGCCTGGAAGATTGGCATTCTCAGTATCATCGTACTTTTCATCTATGAGATCTTTTATGGGTGGTTTTATTCATATCGTCATTATGCACATACACAGGTAGAATTGCTACGATCGGAACGATGGCAATTGGAATTACAATTTGAGTCGCTAAAGAGTCAAATAAGTCCCCATTTTTTATTCAATTGTTTAAATACTATCTCTTCACTTTTATACAAAGATACCAGGCTGGCAGAGGAATTTATAAGGAGGATGGCCCAGACATTTCAGTACGTGCTTAACAATCAAAAAAGAACGTTTGTCAGCCTGCGTGAAGAAGTAGCGTTTGTTAAGTCGTATTACTACTTACTACAGGTGCGATTTGAAAACAATCTGAAACTCGAAATCAATATCCCTAAGAACTTACTTAACTCACGCATACCACCTTTAACACTACAAATGCTAATTGAAAATGCAGTGAAGCACAATCAGATCAATCGTGAAAATCCACTGCTTGTATATTTATCTGCTAAAGACAACACC
The DNA here is from genome assembly GCA_016650355.1 of Bacteroidia bacterium. Taxonomy (GTDB): domain Bacteria; phylum Bacteroidota; class Bacteroidia; order Cytophagales; family Cyclobacteriaceae; genus ELB16-189. The sequence continues at coordinate 598 of JAENVX010000057.1, forward strand.
CATCTCCTTATCACAAATACTAAAACATCTGCTTCTGTTGATCAGACAAGTACCAAAGTTGGCTTAGAAAATATTCGTAAGCGTTACTCATTCTTCACGAAGCAGAAAATCGAAATTCGTAACGACACAAAATTTGTTGTGCAATTGCCAGTGCTAAAAGACAACAAGGAGAAGGTATGAGGAAAATATTCATTCATAATCCTTTCTTCCGCATTTGTGCACCACTATTATTTGGTGTGCTGGTCTATCTGTTAATCTTGTTGGTTAACAATGATCTTAATCAAATAGGAAAAATATTCAATAACGGGGAATTGTATGTCTGCATTGTGCTGAGCTATTTATCGCTTGAGTCGTTGCGCCTTACGATCGTGGTCTTTTCGATGCAACTCACAAAAGATATAGCGTATCAAAAGAAAATCATCACGCAAATCATTGTTAGTGCAATTGTTTCCATGGCCGCTGTAGCAGCAGGAGTTGCTTCCTACTTTTACTGGATAGCCGGCTTCACTGTTGGCATGGCCGAACTTCAAATCTTCCTTTGGATATTTGGCATTACGGCCTTACTCTATAACCTGCTCTATTTTAGCAACGAATATTTATTGAAGGAAAACACTATAAAAGTGGAAGAGGAGAAACATCTTCGTGATAAATTGGAAGCAGAATTCGTTGCATTTAAAAATGAAATCAATCCCGATCTACTGTATGAAAGTCTCGAAACTCTTGTTCAAACGCTTCATCACAGGATTGATGCTGCCGAAGATCAAATTGATTTTCTAGCTGGCATTTATCGGTATCAGCTAATTCATCGCAATCAAGAGTTGGTAACGCTTCGCGAAGAACTCCGGATACTTGATCTGCTTTTGCAATTGCTAAATCACAAACATCGCAATTTGATCAAACTGAATAAAGACATATCGGCTGAAGATGACTTCTATTTAATTCCTGGTTCTTTGCTTATAAGTTTAGATACGATCGTGCGCAATACGCTCATTGGAGATAAGAGTCCTCTTACGGTGAGACTCTACATCGAAGAAGATGGCTACCTTGTCTTGCAGCATAAAATGAATGATCGCTTGATCGCTCACGAAAACAGCTTACAAGCCTTCGTCCACCTGCAAAGAGCCTACCTTTTCTTTAGTGATCGTCCCTTCGTACAAGTGAAGGCCGAGTTGGAGAATTATATTAAATTTCCCCTTATGAATGTTGCTGAAGAAAATTCAATTTCGCAGGAAGTATGAGTTCATCTACCCTATCACTGAATGTCCTTATCATCGAAGATGAAGCACCCGGTGTCGAAAAGCTCGAACGATACCTTCAAAAATATAGTAACAACATTAAAGTAATTCACAAGATCGAAAGTGTTGAAAATTCTGTGAACTGGTTAAAACAACATCAATCAGAAATTGATTTGATTTTTATGGACATCCAGTTAACAGACGGCCAGAGCTTTAAAATATTTGATCAAATAAAAGTAGAAAAGCCTGTCGTATTCATTACGGCTTTCAATGAGTATGCCCTGGATGCGTTTAAAGTCAACGGAATAGATTATCTCTTGAAGCCCATCACCTACTCAGATTTAAGTGCGAGTCTCCAAAAGTTGGAGAATCTGAAATCCATATTAAAATGGGGTGAACCCGAATCAAAGAAAATTAAAGAAGTACTATCTACCTTACCCATAAAAAATTACAAGAATAGGTTCATGGTTAAATTGGGCGACCATATTCGATCTTTTACCTCGGACCAAATTAGTTTCTTTTTTGCTGACGGGCGTGATGTATACTTAATCACGAATCAACTGCGCAAGTTCATCATTGATTATACCCTTGAAAGTTTAGAAGATATATTGGACCCTAAAATATTTCACCGCTGCAATCGCAGTTACATTCTAAACATTACAGCAATACAAGATGTAATCGTCTATTCTAACAGCCGACTTAAAGTTTTGCCTACTGTTAAATGGGAAAACGAAATTATTGTCAGTCGTGAAAAGGTGACTGGTTTTAAGGAATGGTTTGATGGAATGAATTAAGGAAGCCTCCTAATTTGTTTTAATTAATTACCACAAAATTCCCAATCCATATCCCCAATCGGTGATCCCGGTGGTGTCTCTAACAAATCTTCTCCTTTGAATTCCTCAGGATCCTTTTCAAATGCGCTAATCTGTTTCAAAGCAAAGAGATAATGAGCTTTCCAATCTTCATCCGTGGTTGTTTTAATCCTGACTTCTAGCCAGGCCTTCAACTTACCTACTTCGAACGTAGCAATTCCCTTCACTTGAGTGGACGCAGCTTTGCCTACCGCAAGCTTCATCATGCTGTTAAGAAGTACATTGTTCACAGTAATTTGAACCGCACCTTCATATCCCGTTCTTGCATTTGATTTATATGTTGTGGCAATTAATCTGTCCATCACACTTTCCAAACTGGGCATCCTCGCATCACGGGCATGGTACTCCACTAGCCTGGCCGCTCTTGCAGGATGAAGTATCAATCCAACAGTCATATCCGCAGCACTTTCAGCTGCGGAAAGTGGATCGAACGTAAGTTCTGTTCTTACTTTTATGATTTCGCGATGACGGGAATAGCCCAACGGCCGAGGTGGTATAAGTTTTATTATATTTTCCGGCAACACGAGAATAGCAGGATCAAGAGTTTTCATCATGGCTTCCAGCGCTTTGATCTGGTTAGATGGAGAAACCATTTCAGTGATTAACTGTCCATCTCCACGCAAGGCGTATCTATAATTTAAACCTCCAACAACTTTGGCAGCCGCTTCAGTCTGATAACGATGAAAAAAATACATGGGTACCAAAGCCTCTTCAAGCAGTGCCATTGGCGTACCTGGTTTAATATTTCGGTCACCAAAGTTCTTCAACACTACACCACGAACTTCCAACATACGATTGAGTTCATCAGCCGCATCCTTACCGTTATCCCATAAGTGAGTAAACGGGTGAGCACTACCCAACGGGCGTGCATCCTGATCAGATAAAAAGGTTAATCCAGCCTTTAGTGATTTTTGAACGATCTCGTTTAGGGCAACATCCTCATCAGTCCCTTCTGGAAAATCCTGATAACCGTACGCAATAGAGACTTTATCGAATGCTCCAATTTTAAGATCGTAAGCATCGCTCAAATCAATTTTACCATCAATAAGTTTCACAACAGGGTGTGGATAATCCATTACTGAAGAGCGATCTTCGGCACTGGACGAGTAAGCATGTGCAAGGCCAATGGTATGTCCCACTTCATGTGCTGCCAATTGCCTTAATCGATTAAGTGCCATCTGCTCCATTTCTTTTGAAACCGGTTTGCCATCTTCATAGGGAGCAAGTAATCCTTCCGCAATTAAAAAATCTTGTCTTACACGAAGGGAACCCAACACAACATGGCCTTTAATAATTTCTCCGGTTCGAGGATCCGTGATTCCTCCACCGTAAGACCACCCACGCGTTGATCGGTGTACCCAGTTGATCAAATTATACCTAGCATCCATTGGGTCGGCATCGGGTGGAAGAACTTCAACACGAAAAGCATCCTTGTAACCGATGGCTTCAAATGCCTGGTTCCACCATTGTGTTCCTTCCATGAGTGCCGAGCGGATTGGCTCGGGTGCACCCGGATCCATATAATAAATGATTGGTTCAACGGGTTCGCTCACAGCGGCAGTCGGGTCCTTCTTTTCAAGCCGGTGGCGGGTGATAAATCTCTTTTCAATGGGTTCACTGATTGGAGTTGCATAATCATAATACGAAACATCATAGTATCCTGCGCGAGGGTCAAACTTCCGTGGGCTGTAATTGCTATCTGGCAGCTTAATAAAGGAATGGTGTTCTCTTACTGTAATGCTGGAAGGAGTAGGTGTTACGCTTCGAATATACCCTCCTGCCGGCTGGCCAGTAAAAGTAAGCGTAACTTCAAACTCAGAATTTTCCGGAAAATTTTTTGTGCGAGGAAGATAAATAGCAGACCTGGATTTATCCAAATTATAACTTCCCTGCTTGGAATTGCGAAGTGAACCAACGACATCGTGGACGTCCTGAACCAAAAAATCGGTGGCGTCAACCAACACTTTTCCAGTCTCTTCAGCCGCAACAGTAAATCCCCAAAGAACCGATTGCGCGAAGGCCTCCTCTACTGCTTTACGCTCTGTCACATTATCACTAATGGCCCTGTATTTATAGTTAGGTTCTATTAATAAAACTTTGGGTCCTCTTTTATCAAATTTTACTATGCGCTCTTTTCCGAGTTGATTTCTATCCAGTCCTATGTCATTGGAGCCGATTCCTGCAGTTAACCCTTCAACGAATAGAAATTCTGAATCAAACTTATCTACGACTAAAAAGACCTTGTCTTGTTTCTCATCATAATAGTAATCAAAGTAGCCTGGGTACTTCTTCATGCCCACTACTTTAGCATCTATGGCTGATAGCGCGGCAACTGATGAGGGAGTTGGCTCCACCGGAGTGTCACGTTTTCTTTGACCATGAGAAACAAAAGCAGAGAAGAGAAAAAATATAATAAGTGCTTTTTTCATATAAAAGAATTTGGCCTCAAGTAAATTCAAAGTAATTCCATTCGCAAATAAAGCATGAACATGTATTGGGTAGTTACACTAACGGAAGATTTTAGTGATACGGGTATCAATGCTCAACAAATCCAAGTGGTCAACAATCATCCATGATAAACGCGTGAAGCGAAAATTAAATCCCCATCGAAGTCTAGCACCTCTGCTATTGACATGTTATCCTCACCCTCTACTTGCCTCGTGTACTCCATAAATACACGTTCACTACTTGCTGTAAGAGAAGTTGCCTTATACTGTAATGTTGGCAATCTGTCAAATGCTTCTTTCCACCACGCGCGCAAATTATCTTTTCCTGTTATCTGCCCATTTGACTCTGGATGCCGTTTCAATTTGGGGCTATAGTGAATTGCATCCTCTGCATACAGTGCCAGCAATTTCTCAAGATTATGTTCATTAAAAGCAGCGAGCCACAGTCGGGCAATATGAAGATTGCTGTCCATTCCTTTAAAAAAATCCGATGAAGACGACTAAATCTAAATTAATTTATCCTGATTAGCCCTTGCTATGGCCTCTGACTTGCTTCGTACTTGCAGTTTTGAGTAGATATTTTTGATGTGCGTTTTAGAGGTCTCCTTCGAAATAAAAAGTTCTTCCGAAATCTGAGTGTAGGTCTTCCCCTCAGAGATAAGTTGGAGAATTTCAGTCTCGCGTTTTGTTAATGGACTATTGGGGTTTACATGATGGTTATCAATCACCAGCCTGGCGATTTTGCTGCTCATTGGTGCCCCGCCTTTTACAATCTCATCTAATGCCGAAAGGAGCTCAAGATAGTTCGCGCTCTTGGTAATATATCCTGATGCACCTGACTTCAACGCCTCAAAAACCAACTCACTGTCTTCGTACACGGAGACCATGATGATCTCTGTATTCTGGCTCTTATCTTTTATAATTTTAGTGCCTTGTATACCACTCATTCCTCCTGGCAGGCCAATGTCCATCAATGCAATGTCTGGCTTATCCTGGTTTAGGTGTTTGATGGCTTCTTCACAGGTGGCATATGCGTTGACGACAAAAAACCGTTCTGAACTATTTACTATTAAAGTAAAACTGTTGCGGATTTCAGCATCGTCTTCAACAATCAAAACCCTTTTTTTAGCGAGTGTTGTCATAAACTTTATTTTTTTGAATTTTAAATATCAAACTCACGGTAGTCCCATTATTTTCACCGCGGCTAAAATGTAAAGCTGCATGAATTCTTTTAGCTCTCAAATTCATGTTTCTAATGCCATTGGGTTTTGTCACTTCTTCCAGCAGAAATCCGATTCCGTCATCCTCCAACCGCATCTCATATTGATCATTGTTTTTTTTCAGGCTAAATGAAACATTCTGAGCTTTCGCGTGCGCGAAAACATTCGCCATGGCCTCTTTAAAGATCAAATTGGCCTCTCGCCCAAATCCGTAAGGTACACGAACAACACCCTCTTTCAATGTATTAAATGCGCGAAACTTGATAGATTTTTCTTCAAACAGCTTGTCTCCAAAATCTCGAATATGGAGGAACAACCTTGAAAGTTCATCATTTACTGGGTCAATGCTCCAAATAAAATCACGGGTACCCGAATATAAATACTTAGCAGAGTCTTCTACTTTATTATAGAGTACAGAAGATTGGCCGTTGGCCTGCAATTTCATCTGACTTACATAATTGATAATTCGTGTAAGTTGATTACCCATTTCATCATGAAAATCCCGGGCAATTTCTTTACGTAAACTGTCTTGCTCTTGCTGCCGTATCATTTGGGTCTTCAACATCTTATTAATATTGCTTCGCACCCTAAAATATAGGTATAACGATAACATACCAATTACTAAACCAACAACTCCCACCTGAAAAGCACCGGTTTGATAAAAAGGAGCTTTGATAACGAAAGCGTATTCTAAAGGTGTACCCTCCCAACTTCCCTGACTGTCAGTAGCAAGCGCTTTAAATATATATCTACCGGGTGGCAAATTACCATATGTGGCGTGCTCTATAGAAGAAGACTGTGACCAGGCCTTATCATAGTTCTCTAAAAAATATTTGAATTGAACCGACTTGGGATATCGTTTGTCAACACGATTGAATCTGAAAGTAATATGATTATTTGTTGACGGTAGAATGGGCCGGATAGGGATTTTAAAAAAGCCTTGTGTGTTGTTTGAAAATTCACGACTGCGCTGCTGATCATAAAATATCTCTACAGCAGTCAAATGCAAATCAAAAGATTCACCATCTTTACTTCTAAGATTATTATACTGATAAATACCATCAACCAAACCAAAATATTTTTTATCGCCCAGGTAAACTGCATTTTGGTTTGTTTCAACACCCGCGAGGCCGTTATCAAAACCAAACGAAAGATTCTCCACAATGTTCAACTCATCATCTAACCGGAGCCTGGTAATTCCTTTTTCAGTTCCGATCCAGATTTGATCCTCTGTATCGCTAGCCACAAAATTTATGAAGTCAGACGGTAAGCCAACATTTGAATCAATGAGTCGTCTTGTCCGTGAGGCCGGATCAAAAAGCATCACGCCCGCACCGCCAGAACCAATTAATAGCCACGTATTCTTATACACATTAATCGATTGTATCACGGTGTTAGAAAACTCGGGCAATGAAATTGTGCTGACACTATCATCTTTAATAGAATTCAAGCCAAATTCACTTCCTGTGTAAATTGTCTTATTGCGTGGAAAGTATTTAATAGAGGCCGCATTCCTTCCATTAAGGCCAGCTTCCGGTGTAAAGCTTTTAAAGGAAGTGCCGTTAAAATATCCTACTCCACCACCAACAGTTCCATACCATATCAAACCCCTGTCATCTAGCTCCAAACAACTTATGTTACTGCTAGCAATGCCGTCTTCGCGGGTGAACCATTTAAATTTGTCCTTTACTTTATCGTATCTGCCCAATCCTGATGACGAAGCAACCCAAACCGCACCATCGTTGCTCATTTTAATGGAATGGATATCATTGTCTGATGATGAGTTGGTATTGAAGGTTGTGATTTTCCCTTTATCTATTTTCCAAAGACCGCGATTGATCGACCCTATCCATGACACTCCATCTTTATCTTTCTCAATAGCTGTTACACCTGTACGGAGGCCGGAAACAGAACGATCAAAATCTTGCATAAAATATTTAAACAATCCATTACCTGAACTACCAAACCACGTATTACCCTCAGCATCCGCAAAAATCTGTGTTATCTCTACATCCTTTAAAACCGTGTCGATTACATGCAACTCGTTTTGGTCATATTCACGAAACAAATTTTTCCCTGAATTCGTCCAGAAAAAATTATGAGCTGAGTCAAATTGGATAATATGATTTTTAATATTGATTTGTCGCTGGTCTATTTTTCTTGAAGTAAAATCAATTGAAAAATATCCCTGATCAGTATTCGCCCATACTTCATTTCTATAATTAAAAAGACTTAGGACTTGATTGAATTTTCCTTTGTGAGAAAACGTAAATTCATCATTTTTAGAACGAATTTGAAAACTGCTATCATTCAGGTAGAAGCAAATATCTTTATTAGGCATTAAGTGAGTGTACAGAATTGTTTTATCCTTTAGCACCCGGTTATCCCAATAGTAGACAGAGTCTTTGAAAATCTTTCCTAATCTCCCATGGTTGTTTACTAAGAAGATGGTGTCCTTAAATTCAAAAACCCTGCGAACCCTGCGAACTGTATACGGTGGAACCGGTGGTTGAAATTTCGTAAAATTAGTGCCATCAAAAAGCGTGATCCCTCTTGGATGAACAATCCAAAGGTTTTGCTTTGAGTCGAGTTTCAGATAATTGATTACGTTACCCAGCAGGCCATCACGCGTGGTGTAAACCTTAAATTCTCTCCCATCAAAACGGGCTAATCCGCCACCTTGTGTACCAATCCACAAATAACCATTTGAGTCTTCCAGTATCACGTTAACTTGAGATTGGGGCAGACCATCCACTACTGTATATTGGCGTAGCGTAAATTGCTGAGCCATTATTGGCTGAATAATTCCAAATGCAAAAATTATAAGAACCCAGGCTTTGCGCATATACTCAACCTTGTAAAATAAGTGTAATTATCTCTAAAGGATTGTAACGCAATTTACGTCAATATTTGCAGTTAGATGAACGTTGGCAATTGAAAATCCAATCCTCCAAATCTGCTGAGGATTAACCTTGGTAAGCCCAAAAAGACCATTGAACTTGTTGTCTCTACTTTTTATTTGTGACTTCAACAAATACTTCGGATTATTAATAAAGAAATTAGCTGCATGACGGAAGAAGAAATTCGGAATGAACAGGAAATAATAGAACGATCAAAGAAAGATGCCAAAGCTTTCGGTGAGCTATACGAAAAGTATTTCGACCCAATCTTCAATTATATATACCGTCAAACGGATGACGAAGAACTAGCTGCTGATTTATGTTCGCAAACATTTATCAATGCTCTAAACAATCTTAATAGGTATGAATTTCGAGGGGTTCCCTTCTCTGCCTGGGTATATAAAATTGCGGGTAATGAAGTCAATAAACATTATCGAAAAAACAAAGGGCGAAAAATATTTAGCATAGAGGAAGTGAAAGTAATAGAACTGGTTGAAAAAGCGCAGGAGGGTTGGGACGAAGAATTAATTACCAAGCTCATAGATTTCATGAAAAATCTTCCTACCGATATGCTTCAGGTATTAGAACTTCGCTTTTTTGAAGATAAGGATTTTAAAGAGATTGCATTTATTCTAGACATCACAGAAAGTGGTGCGAAGATGCGTACCTACAGGGCGCTGGATAAATTGCGAAAGAATTTCAATATTAAGGTTAAGTACGATGAGTAGAAACGAAATACGTTTGCGTAGAAAGCGGCTAAGCACTCATGGTTCCGATAGATTTCGAAACTATGGCTTCGTGTTGAAAAGTCATGAGCAAAATCAGCGATTAAAAAAGATTCTAAAAGTATTTACATTCTTTGCCGTCATTCTTATTGTGGTTGTGCTAATGATTATTTTATTCCGATGGGAGACGAGAGGGACACATAAAACTCCAATAGAAAATTCAGAAAAGATCCAAACGATACCGTAACTTAATTATTGAGCTGCCACTAAGATTGACCTATCATATATTTCTGTTGTCCAACTTTTTCTGAAACTTCTAACTTCTAATGGTAGTAAGTTTCACTACAATGAGCATCTTTTTGGATGGAGGCTTGCAGGCACTTTAACTAAGGATTCACTAATTCAAGTTCAGGTATTAACTTCAAATTCCCGTTATTTGACAAACTAGAGCTGTCATGAATTACCAAATTTTGAAAATTGAATTCAATCAAAGAGCATAGCATCACCGCATGGCTTCGGCAAACCAATGGATTTTGGTTTTCCTTGTATACTGCCGTTTCAGCATTCTGTTTATACACGTGCATCTTTGCTGTGCGCAAGACCTTTGGTGTAGCCACGTACGAGAACATGATTATTTGGGGTGCAGATTTCAAGGTGTGGATGGTAATCTTTCAAGTGTTGGGTTACATGCTCTCCAAATTCATCGGGATAAAGGTTGTTTCCGAATTGGGCGCCCAATCACGGTCGAATGGAATTTTGCTTATGGTGAGCATCGCTTCTATTTCATGGTTGTTCTTTGCAATCACTCCTACACCATACAAC
>JAENVX010000058.1 GCA_016650355.1 Bacteroidia bacterium
ATCATCAGAATCAAGAAGGTTAATAATTTCAGTAAGCTCTGATGGCTGATAAATTTTGAGAAAATTCTTTCTATCATCACTATCAAGATCATTGATTATTTCAGCACGGACTTTGACAGGAAGCAAATCAAGCACAAACTTGGACTCCTCCCTGTTAAATTCATAAAGTAGGGCTGTTATGTCCGCAGCATTGATTTCATCAAGCGTTTTGCGAATGGAATCAATATCACGATCATCAAGGGTTTGTTGAAACCAGTCGCGATACTCTGTGGTTAGTTCAAATTCTGCTACCCGCTTCACCAGATTGTTCAATTAATAATGTAAGTGATATAAAATCTTCCACACTCAACTGTTCTGCTCTCTTGTCAAATATTGGTAATGCAGAAACTTTGGCGTGCAAATTTAAAGGTTTCAGTGCGTTGCGCAAGGTCTTCCTTCGGGTTTGAAAACCTTGCTTTACTACTTTTACAAACAAACTTTCATCGCATGATAACTGTTTTCTTTCATTACGTTTTAGCCGGATCACAGCGGACATGACTTTTGGAGGGGGGAAAAAAACGCCAGGCGGGACTTTAAATAAAAGTTCAATATCATAGTAAGCTTGCAACAATACACTCAATATGCCATAAACCTTGCTTCCGTGAGGAGAAGCAATTCTTTCGGCAACCTCCTTTTGTAACATACACACCACTTGGGTTACGCAGTGCCGATACTCGAGCACTCTAAAAAAAATTTGCGTAGAAATATTATATGGGAAGTTGCCAATGATCGACACATGGGATTGGAAGAGATTGGCCAGGTCAAGTCGTAAAAAATCACCTTCGATAATTTTGTCTCGCACTTCTGGGAGATTCTTTTTGAGGTAATCAACAGATTCGCGGTCTACCTCGACTACCCATAAATCAATTTTCTCTTTTGCAATAAGTAGATGCGTAAGTACGCCCGTTCCTGGACCTATTTCTACAACCCGCGAATGATTAGGAGCATCCAATGCCTCAACGATTTTAGAGGCAATATTTTGATCTTTAAGAAAATGTTGGCCTAAATATTTCTTCGGACGAACCATATTGCGAAAGATATATCTTATTAGTCAATGAAACACAGGCTCCTGCCTATAACCAACATATCATGTTCCGTTGCCTATATCTTATGTTTGGCTTTTATGAAAAATTAATTTTTAACTTGCACACCTTGTAATATCTAACCATGAGCAATACAAACTACCCACAAGATAAACCACGAGTAGGAATTACCCTAGGTGACATAAATGGTATCGGACCTGAGGTTGTAATCAAAGCACTTGCAGATAATCGAATATTAAGCATGATCACCCCTGTAGTTTATGGGTCTACCAGAGTTCTATCTTTTTATCGAAAGTTGATGGAACTCGAGGAGTTTAACTATAGTCAGGTAAAAAGTAAGGGACAATTTTTTGCCAAATCAATCAACGTGGTGAATTGTTGGGAGGATGTCATCGCAATAAATCCTGGGCAACCTTCCAAGGAAGCTGGCAAAGCGGCACTACTAAGTCTTACAAAAGTAGTAGAGGAAGTAAAAGAAGGTCTGATTGATGGATTTGTTACAGGTCCGATTGACAAAAATACGATCTATGGAGAAGATTTTCCTTTTCGCGGTCACACAGAGTATCTCACAAAAATTTTTGATGCTACAGAAAGCCTGATGCTAATGGTGGGAAATGATCTTAAAGTTGGGCTGGTGACGGAACATATTCCGGTAAAAGAAATTTCTTCTTACATCACCAAAGAACGAGTAGAACTAAAGATTCGTTTACTTGAGCTTACCCTGAAAAAAGACTTCAGTATAAGTAAGCCAAAGATTGCCGTGCTTGGATTAAACCCACATGCCGGTGATGAAGGTCTGATTGGTGATGAAGAAAATCAAGTAATAAAACCTGTTATCGCTGACTTGAAAAATAAAGGCAAACTGATATTCGGTCCTTTTCCTGCTGACGGATTTTTTGCGGCAGGGCATCACGCGAAATATGATGCGGTATTGGCAATGTACCATGATCAGGGCTTGGTAGCCTTTAAAACCATTGCTTTTAATAATGGGGTGAATTACACTGCAGGACTCCCTATCGTCAGAACATCACCAGATCATGGAACTGCCTATTCTATTGCAGGTAAAAATCTGTCCGATGAAGGATCAATGCGTCAGGCCATTTTCCTGGCGTGTGATATAATCAAAAATCGTCAGGAGCAATCCAAAGAAAAATAAGGTCAATTAGCGTCTGTTGGATTGAGTTCACCTTAGAACGGTTTCATTCTATGCCTTATAAACTAGATTTGGTAAACAATGCATGACTATGGACATCGTTACAAAAAAACAGCTTAATATTCTTATTCAACTTGCCCAGGCAGATAAGGATTTTGCAAAGGTTGAACAGGATATGATCTACAAAATAGCCCAGGAAAAGAAATATGCTGATGATTCTGTCAGAAACCTCATAACCGACCCTGAGCCTATTGATTCCCTCGGAGCACTTTCTACTGATCAAAAGTTCGAATATCTTACAACTTGCATAGACCTGATATTTGCTGACAATAAAATCTTCGCGAGCGAACTCACTTTTTGCAAAAACGTTGCGATTAAGCTTGGGTTTAAGAAAAATGTAGTTGACTTCATGGTTGAATCATATAATCATATCGTTAGGGAAGATCTCAAAAAAAGGGTTTTCGCGGAGTTCGTCTAACTCTTTAATACCTTCCGATTTTTGTAATGTCCACTGTATCAGTGATTTACACTAGCAGTACAATTTATTAAGCCAAAAAACCTGAGCTTCACAACCAGAAATCCGGTAAATCCTGATAAATTTGCCCCCTAATTTTAAAAGCCCGAAAAGGAAAAGTGAGTGAAGGCTTTTAGTGTTAACATCATCGGTCTGAGTTTAAAAGCCCACCAATTCGAATACGAGTTTGGTAGGGATTTTTTCGAGAAGTACGGAAAAGACTTCGTATCAGATGGCCATTTCAGCGCAACCGTTGCGCTGGATAAGCATGAAACGTTCATTGAAGCTGAATTCAAAATCAAAGGAGAGGCGAAACTAATTTGCGATCGTAGTTTAGAGCCATTTGACTTTCCTATTGATATCGCAAGGCGCATCATGTTTAAGTATGGTGAGGAAGAGCAGGAATTGAGTGATGAGATTATTATTATAAGTCGCGATAGGGTTAGCCTGGAGATAGGACAATATTTGTATGAATACATTCTATTGTCTATTCCAATTAAAAAGGTTCACCCAAAATATCGGGATGAAGAAGAGGAGAATGATGAAAGCGAAGGGAAGATGATTTATACTTCTGAACCTAAAAGTTCAGGTGAAGAAAAAGAAGTTGACCCTCGATGGGAGGTATTGAAAAAGTTGAAAAAATAAAATTAATATATTTAGGTTATGCCAAATCCAAAACGAAAAACCTCGAAAACCAGAAGAGATAAAAGAAGGACACACTATAAGGCTACTGCAAAGCAATTTACTGTTTGCCCTACAACAGGCGAAAATCACTTGCCCCATCGCGCCTTTTGGCATGAAGGAAAACTATACTACAGAGGAAATGTGGTAATGGAAAAAGAAGTTCTGGCGTAATAAACCATGATAAGGGTTATTATTAGTAAAGAATTAATACATACTTGTATTACTTGTTACTCAAGTAAACGAGGCTAATGAACCATAAACAAAATGCTCGGTTTTTATAGCCGGGCATTTGTCTTTTTATAAGATCACATTTAGCGTGGGTAAAACCTCTCAACCAAGCAAAATCAGAAATTTTCTATGACGAAGATCAGGGCATCCATTACAGGCGTGGGCGGATATGTTCCAGACTATATCCTAACAAACAAGGAGCTTGAAACGATGGTAGAAACGAGCGATGAGTGGATTACCAGCCGAACAGGTATAAAAGAACGAAGGATATTAAAGGGAGAAAACAAGGGTGTTTCTATAATGGGCATAGCCGCTGTTAAAGACATGCTAGCAAAAACCAAAACTGACCCAAAAGAAATTGACCTGATCATATTTGCCACGGTGACGCCCGACATGACGTTTCCAGCAACAGCAAATATTGTAGCCACAGAAGTTGGCGCCACCAACGCATTTAGTTTTGACATGGCAGCAGCGTGTTCCGGGTTTTTATACGCCTTAACTACCGGTGCTAGTTTCATTGAATCAGGCCGATATAAAAAAGTTATAATTATTGGTGGGGATAAAATGTCGGCCATCCTTGATTACACTGATCGCACCACCTGCATCATATTCGGTGATGGCGCTGGCTGCGTTTTGCTCGAGCCCACCACAGAGGAAGTAGGCGTGATGGATTCAATTCTTAAAAGTGATGGTGCCGGTGAAAGTTACCTACATATGAAAGCGGGTGGAAGCCGAACCCCAGCTTCGCAAGCAACAGTAGATGGCAGACAGCATTTTGTGTATCAAGAAGGTGCTGCCGTCTTCAAATTTGCAGTTACCAACATGGCAGAAGTTTCAGCACAAATCGCTGAACGAAATAATTTAAAACCAAATGACATTGCCTGGCTTGTCCCCCATCAGGCAAACAAGCGCATCATCGATGCAACCGCTAGCCGGGTTGGCATCAGCGAAGATAAAGTCATGATGAATATTCAACGGTATGGCAACACCACTGCAGGGACCATTCCTCTTTTATTATGGGATTATGAAAAACAACTTAAGAAAGGAGATAATCTCATTTTAGCAGCTTTTGGTGGTGGTTTCACATGGGGTGCAGTCTATATAAAATGGGCATATAACCCAAATTAGAGGCAGACAAAAGCATCCTGCCTCATGGAATCCCGAAAATTGTAATTATTCAATTCATTTGTAACTTAAAGTCTCATTTTTGTATGGCAAGCGTATCTGATTTAAGTAAAGGAAATTACATTCGCTATAACGGTGAGGTTGTGCAAGTGGAAGAATTGCAACATCGTACTCCGGGTAACCTTCGCGCCTTTTATCAAATTAAAATGAGAAGTGTACGAACTGGAAAAATAGTTGAAAACCGTTTTCGTCCAGGGGATGCAGTGGAAATCCTTAGAGTGGAAACAAAAGAATATCAATACCTCTATGGGGATGGCGAAAGCCTTGTAGTGATGGACAATGAAACTTTCGATCAGGTTTATATTGATAAGGCGCTTTTGGGCGATGCCGTTAATTATATTAAAGAAGGTGTCACTCTTTTAATTGCTTTTGAAAATGGAACAAACCCAATCACTGCTGAACCACCCTCGCATGTTGTTGTAAATGTAACGTATACGGAACCGGGTGTTCAGGGCGATACAGCAACCCGCACATTAAAAAATGCTACAATTGATACTGGCGCTGAGATAAAGGTGCCACTGTTTGTTAACACTGGTGATAACATCAAAGTGAAGACTTCCACTGGTGAATATGTAGAACGAGTTAAATAAATTAAATATGGCCGTGAATAGAAAATCTGAGACAACATCCAAAAAAGGAACTTCTCAAGAAAACGGAACCTTAAATCAATCAGAAATGAAAACATCTGAAATTCGAGACCTTATTGATTTCATCGCGCAGTCAGGTTTGAATGAAGTGAACATCGAGACCAAGGAATTAAAGCTTCACGTTAAACGTGAACCGGACCAAAAGGTCTTTAAATCTAGTCCAGCGCCTATAGCTTTACCAGCTGCTACACCAGTGCCTGTCCCTACTACAATATTGCCCAAAGCCGAAAAACCGGTGATCGAAGGAAATAAAACTATTGAGATTAAATCGCCCATGATTGGCACGTTCTATAGAACAGCTAACCCCGACTCCCCTCCATTTATTTCAGTTGGTGATAAAATTTCAAAAGGCCAAACTGTCTGCATTATAGAAGCAATGAAACTGTTCAACGAAATAGAGTCTGAAGTATCAGGAATCGTTGTGAAAGCATTGGTAGAAAATTCTACCCCAGTAGAGTATGACCAAGCGCTCTTTGCTGTTGAACCGGATTAATTTCAAGATTTATTATTCCTTATTTAAACTTGGAGTACCTGCTATCTTGAACTTTGACCTTGAATTAAATCTATGTTTAAAAAAATATTAATAGCGAATAGAGGAGAAATTGCATTGCGAGTGATCCGTACGTGCAAAGAAATGGAGATCAAAACGGTTGCCGTTTATTCAACTGCCGATCGCGAAAGTCTTCACGTTCGTTTTGCAGACGAGGCCGTGTGCATAGGTGCTCCACCCAGTAAAGATTCGTATCTCAACATTCCTCGCATTATTTCTGCTGCGGAAATAACCAATGCCGATGCTATTCATCCAGGCTACGGGTTTCTTTCAGAGAATGCTGAGTTCTCAGCTGTTTGTCATGAGTATGGAATTAAATTCATTGGCCCATCTCCCAATATGATCAAATCAATGGGTGACAAGGCAACGGCTAAGGCTACAATGATAAAAGCAGGTGTTCCCTGCATTCCAGGATCAGAGGGACTTTTAGAATCCATGGAACACGGGATTAAATTAGCTAAAGAAATAAAATACCCGGTCATTGTAAAGGCGACAGCAGGTGGTGGCGGTAAGGGGATGAGGATCATCAACGATGAATCTGAATTTAAGAAGGCCTGGGACGATGCGAAGCGTGAAGCAGCTGCTTCTTTTGGCAATGATGGCTTGTATCTTGAAAAATTCGTGGAAGAGCCTCGTCACATTGAGATTCAGATTGTAGGGGATCAATATGGTAAAGCTTGTCACCTTTCTGAATGCGACTGTTCCATTCAAAGAAGACACCAAAAACTAGTTGAGGAAACACCATCTCCAGTGGTAACACAAGAGCTGCGCGAACGCATGGGCGAAGCCGCTATCAAAGGTGCCAGAGCCATCAAATATGAAGGGGTTGGAACTATTGAATTTCTGGTGGATAAACACGGAGATTTTTTCTTTATGGAGATGAACACCCGTATTCAGGTGGAGCATCCTATCACCGAAGAGGTGACTGATTATGATTTAATAAAAGAACAGATCAAGGTTGCTGCAGGCGTCCCAATTTCCGGAAATAATTACTATCCAAATTTATTTGCCATGGAGTGCCGTATCAATGCGGAAGATCCAGCCAACGGATTTCGCCCTTCACCGGGTAAAATAATTAACATGCACATGCCTGGCGGACACGGAGTGCGTGTAGATAGCCACGCTTATGCTGGTTACAC
>JAENVX010000059.1 GCA_016650355.1 Bacteroidia bacterium
AACCCAATCTCTCTGCTATAGATGCCGGCCTCAGTAGTCACATCGATAAATACGTCACCGTCATTTCTCATTAATTTATCGCCACCAGCAGATGGTATTTCCCTTGCCTTTTTATAAAGTTCAATTTTGGCGGGATCCTTGAAGCTGTTGTTTAAAATATAGCAGTCGAGGTCTCCATCTAAATCGTAATCAAAAAAAGTAGCATGCGTTGAGTATCCCTCATTGTTTAACATGTATGTTTTTGCTTTGTCGGAAAATGTAAGGTCTCCATTGTTGATAAACAATTCGTTCTCTCGTGACGCACCATCCACATCACCTGAGTTGCAAACGTAAATGTCCAATAGCCCATCACCATTTACATCGGCCATGGTTACACCTGTGCTCCAAGCCTTTGTTCCGCCAACACCAGCGCGTTCAGTGATATCTTCGAAAACAAAGTTCCCCTTATTAAGGTAAAGTTTATTCTTTTCTTGATTAGCAGTAAAGTATAAATCAGGAAGAGAATCATTGTTAATATCTCCGATGGCCACACCTCCACCATTGTAAAAATTTCGATAGGTGAGTATGTTGAAATCCTCCTCATCAACTACAGTGTTCACGAAATCAACTCCGGTTTCTTGCGAACTTAACAGTGTGAAAAGTGGAGCGTCATTCTTTGTAGAGGTGTTTATATCTTTTGATTCATTCTTATCGCAGGCTGCTAAAAAAATAACAACGAAGGTTAGTATAGTTAAGAATTTCATGGACAACATTAATTGTAATGAGTGCTTTAAGTTCAGTGTTTGTTTTTAATTGTTACTGGAACCCGATTCAAGGTTTAAATATGCCATCTCCATTGGAGCCCATATACGCGCCCCACAGTGGAACTTCCTTGATTTTTATGGGGGTAGAAATTCGTTTCACATTCATTCCCAGAAAAGTCAGTAACCCTGAACGACTATAGTATTGACAATGAACAATATCAAGAAATCCATCCTTGTCAAGATCACCAATCCAAGGTGTAGAGAAAATGTTTTTAAAACTTTTCATCTGGTCAATGGTTTGAACACTTTTTTTTCGAAAATCGATGGCGATAAGCTTGTTTTCAATTTCAAAAAGCGATTGTTCTGTGAAGCCGCGGGCACAATTAAATTCGTTGATGCTAATGATGGCTTCATCACGGCCGTCTTGATTCAAATCATATACTACAGGGGAAGAGAAGCCCGTGCACCCAATGGAATCCATATAGGAAATGTTTCCGTCTTTACCATCGAGCATCACCTGCAAAGAGCCTGTATTATTTGGCCACTCGCCCTTACTTACAAACGTAAAGAAATCTGGTATATCATCAGCTGTAAAAAAGCCAACACCAAAGCTATTGCTGGACTCTGTATTCTTTATTTGTTGTCTCCACAGCAATTTCTGATCCTTCCCGTCAATAGCAAATGATGTGCTGTTATGAGAGATTGCGACAATATCATAATAGCCATCGTTCGTTATATCTACAATTGAGGGAGGTGCAATGAACCCATGGCCAATCTCGGTAGCAATAATTTTTGCATTTGAAAGCTGATGCCTAATCAGATCAGAAAGGGTGGCCATGTATAGATGGCCTGATATCGTTTCACCCCCACTTCCAAAAATAATATAGAACTCTTCACTGCCGGGCTGTGTATAGCCAACTGGTGACATATAGGATTCTTTTCCATCAGGTATGGTATCCGCAGCAATGACCTTTCCTGTTTTGGAGTCGAATAGAATTAAGACACCTGGAAAGCGATCTTTTTCAGAATTAGGGTCTGCTAATGAATTTCCGCCATTAACTGTAAGTAAGTCTGATAGGCCATCATTGTTCTGGTCGGGAACCAAAATGCTGTTATTGAAATTGTAGCGTGCGAATTGTAAAACGGAGTCATGCTTAACCTTTTCGTATTCATATTGCCAGAGGACTTCTCCGGTCTTTCCATTTAATGCTTTGAACTGCGGAGACCGTCCTCCTATAAAGACATCACTAATTCCATCACCGGTTATGTCGTATAGCGTAGCAGAACCATATACCTGATCTGGCGCTTCTTGCTGCCATAAAATATCCCCAGTTTTACCATCCAATGCAAGTATACCTTGCTCACTATATTGTGTTTCATTTTTTCCGGCACCCATAACAATATCAAGGATACCATCTCCATTCAAGTCTGCAGTGCGAGGAGAGGATTGTGAGCCAATGGTATAAATATTCCTTTCCCACACTAATTCACTTTTCCTGGTAGTACAATTCTGAAAAGCTAAAATTTGTATTAGGCTAATTACGATTAGTTTGAAAAGAAATTTTGTCATTTTTTATTTAGGTCGCTCAGGTATTTAAAATAGAGAGAAAGTGTTGATGAGGCTACGGAATGATTACGGCATTTTAGCTAACTCATCCATCTTCTTATACATGGCTCTAAATGTGTCCCATGGTGTGAGAGTTGTGTTTTTAGGACTAACATCTCCTTGGGAATTATTTGTTAAGATCCCATAGAAACCATCCATAAATGAATCTGGTCCTGACCAAACGGTTTGCATCATGCCATGATACCGCGGCTTCATTTCTTTTGTTGCATATTTTCTGAATCTGGCCATGTCCTCGGTTTGCAGAACGGCAACTTGTGGAGTTCTCCAGGGGCAGGTGAGTACACGAAATCCTTTCATTGCAAAATAGACAGCTGTTTGATCCGGCCGTTCATAATGCCAATCGCATATCACAACGTCTTTGGGAATCATATCTATTGCGCGATGGGTATTGTTGAAACTAGCTTCCCAAATTCCCATTCCCGTGGCTTTTCCGTCTATGAGGCGGTCACCCCATATCCATAATTCGCGTTTTTTTTCAGCCAGGTGATTTCGGATCCTTGTTACTTCACCTCCAAACAATTCCGCTTTATCTATTCCAGCACATCGTGGGCATTTATCATCCCCAATGTAAAATACTTCGTCCATGCCGGCATGAAATGCTTCCGCCTGAAAGGCATCACAAATCTCATCGACAAGAGCAAACACTACCGTGTGCACGCCAGGGTGTAGCGGGCAATAGCTTTTGCAGTAAAGTCCATCTGAATTTGGCCAGGAATATTTTTCTGGCATTTTTACGTGAGGCGTTTCATCAAATTCAGGAAATTTTAGCAATAGATTCGTGGTTTTGCTGTGCCACGATTGATGACCCAACAAATTTATTTGCGGAATAATTTTAATATTGTTTTTCTTACAGACATCCACCATCTTTTTTATGTCAGCTTTTGATAGTGCGGCTGAATCTCTCAGTTGAGGGTAGCTCTCAAATTGGTAATTGAAATCTACCCGTAGTAGTAGGGCATTTACTCCACGCGTAGCCAATTCTTCGTTGATAAATTTTACAAAGCGATCCACATCCTTAGACTTAGGTGCTGCAATTGCAAAACCTTTTATGGGAAATAATTTTTCTGACGATTCTTGGGCAATTGAAATGGATTGGCACCATAGCGTCAAGAGCAAAATCAGGATAAAGTTATTCGTCTTTTTCATTTGGGTTGGAATGACTTAAAGTTAATAAATGAAACAGCAAGATGTTATAAATGCAATTATTTAGCCTTTGGGTTTGTAAGAATTTTGATGATAGGTAAATCAGGTTTGATATCCTTATCGACTATACCGAATGACCCTGCCTTATAATTCCAGTTGGCATACCCGATACCGTGCTCATCAAATATAGACACCATGTCACGGTACCAGGCAAGTTTGGGTTCGGTAGGTGATTTGTCAATGATTCCAAACTCACCACAATAAAGCGGCAGTTTTAGACTGGCTGCAAGTTGTAATGGCTTTCTCATCATATTCAATAGCGTGTCACGGTTGTAAACTCTCTTGTGTTCAGGATCATCACTGTTAAGTACAATCTCCCCTGGGTAATTGACATCCCCTTTAAAATCTTTAAGCCTTGTCCAGGAAGCCTGATAATGGGAGAGAAAGAAGGGCTCATAGAAATGAAAGCTTAATAGAATGTTGGGATCGTTAGCTGGAATCTTTAGCTGGTCGAAGGTATTGGCAGACTGCCAACGATTGGAGCCAATCACTAAAACCCTCTTTGGTTCCCAGTGCCGGATTGAATCGGCCACACGTGAGAGAAGTATGTTCCATTGTTCAGGGTCATCTGCAACTGGTTCATTCATAAATTCGTAGGCTACCATTCCATTTGGCCAGTCCTTTAGAAAGGATGACAGATCTTTCCAAAGAAAAATAAATTTGTCTTGCTCGGCCGGTATTGTCCACAAGGGTTTTTCGGCTGCATTAAAATGATGGGAGCGAAGTATATGAAGATCTACTACAACTCTCAACCCTGCTTTCTTACACCATTCCAAACTGTTTTTAAGCAAGGCAAATGCATCATCGTACCGCTGGCCATTTTCATCCCACATTTGTTCTTCATCTATTGGTAAACGGATATGGTCAAAACCAACAGAGTCAATGAATTGAATATCTTTTTCTGTAAAAAATTCTTCTCGTTCAATTCCTCTTCGGGCACTTTGTGATAACCAATGGGCTATGTTAGTGCCTCTCTTAATCTGAAATGAGGAATTGTCCTCGGTTGATTGATCAGTCAGACTTTCACTTTTCTGGCAGCTACTGAGAAATATAGCGATCAGCAGAAAATGGGATGCGACAATAGATAATCTGTTCATATCTTTGGTTTGATTAGGAACAGAAATTTACATCATTTCTAGGAAGGATATATCCTAAATGTTTGTAATGGATAAACATTTTTTTTATTGGCGAATGAATAAAGCTTATGAAAAATTAATACTAAGTCCAACTCCGTGGGCGGTACTTTGCCCATGTGTGTTTTTTCTGGCAAGTTTTACCGCCCAATCGTGGGCTCAAATTGATACGGATGCTTCTACTAGAACAAAAACGCTTTACGATAACCTAAGAATTATCCAGAATAGTCCTCAATTTTTGTTTGGTCAGGAGTTTTTCAACAGTTTCAAATTTAGTTCTGGCAGCGCTCAGGGTGACCCAACCTTTTCTGACTGCAATGAAGTAACAGGGACGCATCCGGCAGTTCTAGGTTCTGACTTTCATTATTATCTTGAAAAAAGTGTTGCAGAGCGCAACATTCATACGGAGGCAGTAAAATGGGCGTATCGACAAGGATATGCCATTACTTTTGACTGGCATCTTAGTGGAAAAGGCACCAACACTTATCAATATCAAGAATCAACAAAAGATCTGGTTGACAGTATTGTTGCCTACCCAAATGGAAAGGAAAGAGCATGGCTTTATGCTGAACTGGATAAAGTTATCAGCATAATTAACAACGACTTGGTGGTCAATAATGAGAGAATTCCCATAGTATTTCGCCCATGGCATGAGATGAATGGAAATTGGTTCTGGTGGGGGGCTGTATCAACTAATTCAACTAATTATAAAGTATTCTATGCGTTGACTGTTGCGTACATAAAATCCAGAACAACCAGTGTGCTTTTCTGTTGGTCTCCAAACACCCCGGCCAACTTTGATTATTATCCGGGTGATGATTATGTAGATATTTTAGGATTGGATTATTATGAAATTAATTCTGCTGAACTGCGATTACAGTTGGCCAGGATCGTGGATCATGCGCAAGCAAATAATAAAGTTGCCGTCTTCTCTGAATCAGGTAATCGCACGTCAATCGGGGATCAGGCTGCAGGCTATTGGAAAAATACTGTACTGCCAGCATTGCTTGAAGACCCGACTGGAAAATCAATTAAAATTGCATGGTTATTAACATGGATAAATGCCAGTTGGTCATTTCCATATGTACCACATTCAGCAAGTAGTGCCATGGCGAAGCAAAGTTTTATCGATTTCAAAAATTCTCCACATACTATTTTTGGAAGTCAGACTCAGAATCTCTATGAACCTTGGATTGTAACTGCATTTCAGGATAATATAAAAGAACCTTTACCGTCTCTTGTACTATACCCAATACCAGCGACTGATGTGCTATCTATCCGGCTTATAGATTTTGACCTGCCTGCCAGAATAAGAATTACCGATCTTGCTGGCAAAATTATTTATACAAGTATTGTTCAGCAAAATGAAACGACTCATAGTATTAGCAGTATTGCCGTTGCTGGGTTCTATTTGGTTTATGCAAATAATCAATCTTCAGAGTTTTCAGCAAAGCTCATTGTGCGATAGCGATTCCTTAAATCAATAGGTTGCTTGTGCCTTGTGATCGCCCATTACGCTGAGCAAAGATTTAAGTCCATCGATATTTCTCTTCAGCACTACCTTAGCATCTTCCGTTTCAATATGACCGATGATACCGATGGTGCCATTGTAGCCAGAAGATTTCAACGTCTTGAGCATATCCAGTTCTTGATCGCCTCCGCCAATTGCAAGAATTTTAGGTCCATCGACTTTCATTCCATTTATATTAACCGTGTTTAAATAGGGCATCATTTTTTGAAGAAGCGTTGGAAAATTTTCAATTTGTTGATGCGCATGATGAAAATTGTAGATGATACCGATGTCTTTCAATTCAGATTTCTCAATAATTTTGATCTGATTTTCTGGCTCACCAAACCAATCCCCATGGTTATATAGATTGACCTTGCAACCAATTTCTTTGGCTTTTTCATTTAAATCTCGAACTGCGCTTATTCCCTTTTCAAGCTTCTGTTCATCGGTGAGTCCTTCAAAATAGCTGTTGCCAAATCCAACCCATAGGTCCGTTTTTACTTCATTATTTTTAAGTGTGTTCAATATAACCTGGTTCGCACTATCAAGTATTTCACCTGAGTCATTTTCGATCCATAGCCACACCGCTTTCAGTTTAATATTATGATTTTGCAGTGATTTTATCTCATCTGAGAAAGTGGACAAATGCTTTGATCGCCAGTCATATGCCAGCTGTGTAATACCAAGTTCATCCAGCATTACGGCACGCTGTTCAGGTGTGCGTTCAACACTATCGAATGGAACGATACACCAGGCTACCAGATTTTGCTTTGCAAACAACATGGTATTGTCTGTCTTTTTTTCAATAGTACAGGCAAACAAATAAAGTGAGAGCGCTAGCAGCCCAATGAAATTTAATTTCGTGGCCATAATCGAGTTTACGACCTAATGTAGTCCTTTTATAGATACAAATTTTATTTTCGGAAATGTTTTAGTCGTAACTTGAAAAAGTTTTTAGTGATGAAAGAATTGATCAAACTTCACCCTTTTGAGACCAGTGTTATCCTTGAACCAATTATTTCTCGTATCAATCATTTTTACAGTGACTTATTTTACGAATACGGTTACACTATTTGGTCAGCAAACTTCAACTTCATGGTCAGTACAATTTAAGGGGATTGGAATATTTTCATCACCAAGCGTGACTGACCTTAATGGAGATGGTATTGGTGACATTGTGTTTGGAGCCGGAAGAGAAGAATTTCACTCCTGCGATTCAGCTGTCATAGCTTTAAATGGAAAGGAT
The DNA here is from genome assembly GCA_016650355.1 of Bacteroidia bacterium. Classification (GTDB taxonomy): domain Bacteria; phylum Bacteroidota; class Bacteroidia; order Cytophagales; family Cyclobacteriaceae; genus ELB16-189. The sequence goes on from JAENVX010000059.1 coordinate 7,463, forward strand.
GGCAGCGTATTGTGGACAGTTTCCTCCATTGATCATATATACAGCTCAGCGGCATTAAAGGATTTAAATGGAGATCATGTTGACGATATTTTGATGGCTGGTAGATCTGCGGAATTGATGGCCATTAATGGTGTAAATGGCACTATTATTTGGAAATTCGATAAAGAAAAAATTGCCGGACCATGGTTTAATTTTTACAACCCACAATTTTTAAGTGATCAGAACAATGACGGCATGGAGGATGTATTGATTTCTAACGGAGGGAATGTATTGGCTGCACCCAATGAAACCAAAGATAGATTTCCTGGAAATTTAGTAGTACTCAGTGGCAAGACGGGGGAAATTCTGGCAAAAGCCCCTCTGCCTGATGGCAAGGAAACCTACATGTCAGTTGTAGCACTTCCATCACCAGGTGGCAAAAATTATAAGGTCATTTTTGGCTCGGGAGGTGAGACCATAGGTGGAAACCTTTATGTGTGTACGCTGGCAGAGATTTTGCGTGGAGATCTCTCACATGCAAAGATCTTGGATAGGAGTAAAAAAAAGGGTTACATAGGTCCACCCATTTGGGCGGATATTAACAAGGATGGACATCCGGATATTATTGCCAATGCCGTTGAAGGTAAAATGATAGCTTTCGATGGCATGACCTATAAACCAATTTGGTCCTTAAAAATGCCTGGAACTGAAGCATATTCATCCATCGCGCCCGGATATTTTACTGGAGGAGATAATGTGCCCGATTTTTTTGTGTCCTATGCCGTAGGTACATGGCCCGATTTAGGCTGGAGTAAACAGTTTATGGTTAACGGAGCAACAGGAAAACTAGCCTATCTTGATTCATTGGGCAGCTACCAAACCAGCACACCTGTTGTTATAGATCTTGATGGAGATGGAATTGATGAAGCGATTATAAATATAAACCTGGTGGTACTTGATGATAATGATAAAAGTAGTTTTGCAAACAATCTTTTCATTGTTGATTTTAAGGGAGGAGAAGTGCTTCAACTGTGGGAGAGCCATCCCGGCAGTAATCTTTCCTCAACGCCATGGATTGGAGATATCGATGATGATGGCTTACTTGATATAGTTTATTGCCATGGAACAGATTTAAACAAAACATACTCCTTCGCAGGCCTGCAGGTAAATTATATTGCAACTGGCATACCCATTAAATCAAAAATAAGATGGGGCGGATACATGGGAAATATGCGCAATGGAATATTTGAAAAATAGCAATACGATGACTAACAATATATCAGCGCAACCATTGCATTGGAAATATGGTATAGTACTTCTATTGTTATTTTCCATTGGTGTCGATGCCCAGGAAATAAAACTTTTTGAAGCTGTGACTTCACAAAAATCCGGAATACAATTTAAGAATGTGATTGAGGAGAATCAACGACACAACGCGTTAACACACGAAAATCTTTACAATGGTGGCGGTGTGGGTATTGGTGATATAAATAATGATGGGTTGGAGGATATCTATTTCATATCGAACATGAAGTACAATAAATTATATCTCAATCTTGGTGATTTTAAGTTTAAGGACATAACAAATGAAGCTGGCGTAGGGGGAAAGGCCGGTTGGAAGACTGGTGTAACCATGGTAGATATTAATGGAGATAACCTTCTGGATATTTACGTTTGCTATTCTGGCAAAGAAGACCCAGAGCAAAGAAGGAATCAATTATTTATTAATAAGGGTAATCTGAAATTTGAGGAAAAAGCCAAGGAGTTTGGTTTGGACGATCCATCGTATTCAACCCTTGGCGCTTTTTTTGATTATGACCTCGATGGTGATCTTGATATGTTTCTATTGGCAACTAACGTGAAAGCAATCAGAGGCCTTGAATTTGAACAAGCTCGCAAGGACGTTCATCCATACGCTGGGGATAAACTATTCAAAAATGATAACGGTCATTTTGCTGAAGTAACAGAACAGGCTGGAATATTATCAAATGCCTTAGGTTTTGGACTGGGTGTAGCCATCTCTGATCTTAATAAAGATGGCTGGCCGGATATATATGTTTCAAATGATTACATAGAGCCCGATTATCTCTATATAAATAATGGCAATGGAACATTTACTGATAGAATAACGGAGCATGTTCAGCATATTTCCCATTTTTCGATGGGTTCAGATATCAATGATTTTAATAATGACACATGGCCAGATATCTATACCACGGATATGTTGCCTGAAGATAACAAGCGTCAAAAACTTCTTTACGGTCCTGAAAATTATGAACAATACGCCTTGATGGTGATGAAAGGATATTATCACCAAAATATGCGAAACATGCTTCACTTAAATAATCGCAACGGAACATTCAGTGAGATAGGCCAGTTAGCGGGCGTATCAAATACTGACTGGAGTTGGGCACCACTCTTAGCCGATTATGACAATGATGGTTGGAAAGATTTATTTGTAACCAATGGATACTTTAGGGATTACACCAATCGCGATTTTTTAAAGTACAAAGGTGATTATTATTTTCAGCAAGCCAGGGCCGGGGAAAAAGCGGATACTTTTAAGTTGGTAAGTTCAATGAAATCAACACCGCTGCATAATTACATTTTTAAGAACAACAAAGACTTAACCTTTACAGACATGAGTACTGGTTGGGGTTTTGAAAAAGAAGGTTTTTCCAATGGTGCTGCCTATGCTGATCTGGACAATGATGGAGATCTTGATTTGGTAGTTAACAACCAAAACGAAACGGCCTCTGTTTATAAAAATAAATTACGGGAAGTAAATTCTTCCTCCAATTATGTGCGTATTAGCCTTAAAGGGTTCGGGAAAAATACTTCGGGGATTGGAAGCAAGGTATATGTGTATACAAGTCTGGGCGTACAATATCATGAGCAAATGCCGAACAGAGGGTATCAATCTTCAGTTAGCCACACGCTTCATTTTGGATTGAATGATGCTAACATTGTTGATTCAATCAAAGTTGAATGGCCGGGTGGTAAAGTTAGTATCTTAACAAATGTAAAAGCTAATCAACTGGTTGCAATTCCAGAGGAAAGAGGCAAGTCAACAGTGGAAAAGATTTTCTCATCTCAGCCAGTGTTCTCACTAGTTAATCCTCTAATAAACTACGAGCATATTGAGTACGGTTCCAACGATTTTAAGCGTCAGCCTTTGCTCATGTCGATGCTGTCAAACAACGGACCAATACTCATCACAGCAGATGTAAATGGAGATAAATTGGATGACGTCTTTGTGGGAGGTACAAAAGAGAATCCAAGCAAGCTATATATTCAAACCAGGAATGGGACATTTGCGTTAGATCCGGAATTTAATTTTAAAGAAAACTTTGAATCAACGGATGCAGATGCATTATTCTTTGATGCAGATAGAGATGGTGATCAAGATCTATATGTAGTAAGTGGCGGATATCATGATTATACTAAAAGCGATAAATCACTCCAAGACCGACTTTATTTAAACAATGGTACTGGAAGATTTACCAGAGCAGAGCCAGCGCTTCCAACGATGCTTAATTCCAAATCATGCGTACGGGCCGCAGATATTGATGGTGATGGAGATCTTGATCTTTTTGTGGGCGGACGTGTTATGCCTGGCGAATATCCGATACCACAATTAAGTTACTTGCTCGTCAATGATGGTTCAGGGCATTTCAATGATGTGGCGTCTTCATTCCTTCCAGATCTTAATAAAGGTGGGATGATCACCGATGCGGCCTGGGTAGATCTTAATAAAGATTCCTGGCCTGATTTAATTACAGTTGGAGAATTCATGCCCATTCGGATATTTCTCAATGAAAATGGAAAAAAGTTCAAAGAGGCAAGTAGCAAATATTTTGATGAACTAGAAGGAGGATTTTGGAATCGAATTGCGCTAGCAGATTTTGACCACGATGGCAACATGGATCTTGTGGTTGGGAATTTTGGAACAAATTCTCAAATAAAATGTTCCGCCAAAGAACCGATTGAATTGACATATAAGGATTTTGACAACAATGGATCTGTGGATCCTATTTTGACGTGCCATATTCAAGGACAATCTTACCCATTTGCAAGCCGAGATGAAATGTTGGATCAACTTTACAGTATGCGTAAAAAATTCACAACATATGAATCTTATTCCAAAGCGCAGCTTGCAGATATTTTTTCGGTTGAAGACTTAAAGACAGCTAATGTTTTATCTGCTAGTGAATTAAAAACTGTTTTCTATAGAAATACAGGAAGCAAATTTGAGAAGAAATTACTTCCGATGGAAGCACAGTTTGCACCTGTGCAAGCGATTGAAATACTTGATTATAACGGTGATGGAAACAATGACTTTATTCTGGCAGGAAATCAAAATGCAATTCGGATCCGGTTGGGAGTAATGGATGCCAACTATGGTCAATTATTTGAAGGGGATGGGAAGGGCAATTTCAAATACATTTCACAAGTCGAGTCTGGACTTTCCCTTACAGGCGATGTTAAGTCTTTAAAAGTTTTGACTATCAATAACGACCGATATTTATTTGCTGGAGTGAATAACTATGGCATTGTAACTTACAAATTGAATTTGCGATGAGACTTTGGTTTATTTTCATAGGTATTGTGGCGTACGGTTTAACCGGAGGGCAATCCCTCCGCACAAATGAGAATAATGAATTTGCAGAAAATGTATTTCACCTTTCTGAGGTGATGTTGCACGATGTCGCTAACCCGCCAGCAGCCGGACGGTTTTACGCTTACTGTGCACTGGCAGCATACGAAGTAACGATTGCGGACCAGGACGATACTAATATTTCGAGTCACTTTCGAACCGATCCGGCCTTCGTACTTCCTAAAGTATTTCCAGGCTGGTCAAAATCCTTTTGCGCACAGTATGCCATGTTGGAGGTGGGAAGAAAAATAATGCCATCCGGTTATTTGTTAGAAGAGAATCAGAAAAAATTGATCAATCTCTACAAACAAAAGTATAAGCTGGTTGGCAAGCAGCTTGAGGCTAATAAAATGTTTGCTATTAATATTGCTGACCAGGTAGTGAAGTTTGCCTCGGATGACGGTTATCAAAAGCTCAGTACATTAACGCGCTATCGGCCCACCAGCAAGGAAGAAGGACGCTGGTACCCCACACCACCCGAATACATGGGTGCCATTGAGCCAGAATGGAAAACAATACGAACATTCTTCCTCGATTCTGCAAATCAGTTCGTGCAGTCCGCTCCAGCTAAGTTTAGCCAGGAAAAAGAGTCATCCTTTTATAGACAAATGAAAGAAGTTTACGATACAACAAAACGTCTTTCGAGTGAACAAAAGGAAATCGCAAACTTTTGGGATTGCAATCCATTTGCAGTTTCATTTTCTGGACACATGTCGATTGGTTTAAAAAAGATTTCTCCAGGAGGCCACTGGATGGGCATCACAGGTATTGTGTGCAACCAAAAAAGGATTTCGTTCGATTCGACAGTTCTGATACATGCCATGGTTGCCCTCACACTTCATGATGCTTTTGTAAGCTGTTGGGACGAAAAATATCGCAGTGACAGGATCAGGCCTGAAACAGTGATCAACAAATACCTTGATCCTACATGGCGGCCACTTTTGCAAACACCTCCATTCCCTGAATATACAAGTGGGCATAGTGTTATATCTACAGCCAGTGCAGAAATACTGACATATTATTTTGGTGGTAATCTACCATTTGTTGATACGTCTGAAGAGTTTTTTGGACTTAATCCACGATCGTTTCAATCTTTTCGACAAGCCTCAGGTGAGGCAGCCATTTCAAGGCTTTATGGAGGTATTCACTTTCGCGATGCGATCGAAGTAGGTCAACAGCAGGGTAGGTCCATAGGAAATTTTATCCTTGGCAAGATAAAGGGCAACTGAGCCTTACTTTTGGGGATACCTCTTTCCGGTTTACCATAACTTTTTTAAAGTTAGCTGCTCGTTAGCATTTGATTAAAACTCCTTCAAAAACGCCATCTATCAATTTTATTTTATCTTAGTTTGTAAAGTTTCTATCTTTTGCTTTCAAAACTAAGCGAAATGAAATTCACTAAACTGCTCTTGTTATCGACATGTGTGTTCCTTGCAGAATTTGCGGATGCGCAAACTCCCAACGAAACAAAACTTAAGAAACTAAAAGACGAGGCCGTTGCTGAAATCGAGAAGCAGTATGTTTTGGGCCAACAGATCAACGACATGTTGTTCAGTTTTTCTGAATTGGGTTTCCAGGAAATTGAAACGGCTAATTATTTAACTTCCCTATTAGAAAAAAATGGTTTTAAAATTCAAATGGGAATAGCAGGAATTCCTACAGCTTGGACAGCCACATGGGGTTCAGGAAAACCTGTGATTGCATTAGGGTCTGATGTAGACTGCATTCCAAAAGCATCGCAAAAGCCAGGTGTTGCCTATCAAGATCCGATTATCGTTGGCGCTCCAGGTCATGGTGAAGGCCATAACTCGGGCCAGGCACTAAATATTGTAACAGCACTTACCATCAAGAAAATAATGGAGCGGGAAAAAATTTCGGGCACGCTTATGTTGTGGCCAGGAATTGCTGAAGAACAACTAGGAACAAAGGCGTATTATATCCGTGAAGGTTTTTTCAAAAATGTAGATGCCTGCATATTTACTCATGTGTCAAGCAACCTGGGTGTAAGCTATGGGGATGGGGGATATACTGGAATGGTGTCTGTTAAGTTCTCCTTTGAAGGTCAGGCCGCTCATGCTGCCGGAGCACCGTGGAGGGGTAGAAGTGCACTCGATGCAGTAGAACTCATGAACATTGGATGGAATTTCAGACGCGAGCACTTGGAATTAAGTCAGCGCTCTCATTATGTGATTTCTGATGGTGGTGATCAACCTAACGTGGTTCCTTCAAAAGCATCCGTGTGGTATTATTTTAGAGAGCGCACCTATCCGGATATTATTAAGCTCTTCGATAAAGGAGTAAAAACGGCCGAAGGCGCTGCGTTGATGACTGACACAAAATTTACTTATGAGATATTAGGTTCTGCATGGCCCGGCCATTTCAACAAGCCAATGGCCACGGTTATGTACGAAAACATCAATGCAGTAGGCTTGCCAAAGTGGTCTGAGGATGATCAACTACTGGCCAAGGCAACGCAGATAGAAATGAAATCGAAGAAACGCGAAGGGCTTGCAATCAAAGTAGATACAATTGGCATGCCCGATGGTCCCAAACCAGTAATGATGGGAGGGAGGGAATTATATTCAATGGGTGGTGGTTCGGATGACATCGCAGATATTTCGTGGTCGCTCCCAACTATTGTGCTCACCTATCCTTCAAACATACCAGATCTGCCAGGCCATCATTGGTCGAATGCAATTTCTATGGCAACCCCCATCGCACACAAGGGAATTATTGCTGGTGCAAAAGCAGAAGCGCTAACATTGATCGATTTATTTTTGAAACCGGAATTGATTGCCTCGGCATGGGATTATTACAAGAACGAACAAACGAAGGATATACAGTATACGCCACTGATCGGACCAAAGGATAACCCTGCGATATTTCTGAATAAAGAGATCATGGGCAAGTTCAAGCCTGAGCTCTCAAAGTACTATTACAATCCTGTTAAATATAAAACCTATATGGAGCAACTTGGCATTACCTATCCAACGGTTAGGCCAGATCAGAAAGAAGCAGTCATGAAACTGAAATAATACTGATTGCTAATTGCTTAATTTAGCATTGAAATCATAGCAATGTTTACTGGTATAATTGAATCCGCAGGTAAAGTAACAAGAATAGTTGAAGAGGGATCTAATTTTCATTTTCATATTGAAAGTTCCATCAGCAGCGAATTAAGGATAGACCAAAGTGTTTCGCACAATGGGGTTTGCTTAACGGTAACGAAAGCTGATGCACTTTCTCATTGGGTAACGGCAATCGATGAGACTCTTAAAAAATCCAACCTTGGATTGTTAAGTGTTAGTGACTTCGTGAACCTTGAACGTAGCATGTTGATGAATGGGCGATTGGATGGACACATCGTACAAGGTCATGTTGACCAGACTGGAATTTGTATGGCTGTGAAGGAAGTAGATGGGAGTTGGCTATTTGATTTTGAATACGATCCTGCTAGTGGAAATGTAACAGTAGAGAAAGGATCTGTTTGTATCAATGGCGTAAGCCTTACTTGTTTCAATTCAAGGCGTAATGGTTTCACCGTAGCGATTATTCCATACACCTTTGAACATACTAACTTTAATCGAATAAAAACTGGGCGCACCGTCAATCTTGAATTTGATATAATTGGGAAGTACGTAAAGAAGCTGATGTCATAGGTTTAAACTTCTTATCAACCTTCAGTTTTCTCTTTTCGAATCTTGAATTTTAGTGACAACCAGTTGTAAAACCGAAAACCAGCATATCCGCAAAATATTCCAACCGCAGCACCAACTACTATATCTCCGGGATAATGAACCCCAAGATAAATTCGTGTGTAGGTCATTAGTGCCGCCCACAAAAAAATAGTCCAGACCCATCGGTATTGATTTTTGAATAGAAGCCATATAAAAAATGCTGTGGCCGTTGTGTTGGCGGCATGTCCTGAAGCAAATCCATAGAGTCCTCCTTTGTATCCATCCACTATATGGATCAAACCTTGTAGAGAAGGATCTTGCGATGGTCTTAATCTTACAAAGAAAGGTTTCATTAAACTGGAAGTAACTTGGTCGGATAACAAAATAGCCAATACAACTCCAGCCAGTATTAGCCAGCCCTCTGTGTTGTATTTTTTAAAGATTAGATAAATCAGCACAAGATAGAGAGGCGTCCAAAATTGAGTTTTAGTAATCAGAAGCATGACCTGATCCAGCGCCTCGGTATGAAAGCTGTTTAGAAAAAGAAGTAATTTTTTGTCGAGATCTAAGATGCTTTCCATTTTATTGATCAGGGATTTCTATAAGTAAGTATTTATCTCTGCGAGAATTCAGAAAAGCATCAGAACGTTACCCAGTTTTGAACGATTCTTTCTAAATTAACCCAAATATCCTAATTTTTAAGTAAATACAATTGCACTTATGAAACGTTTTGACCTTGTAGTTATTGGAGCAGGACCGTCTGGATATGCTGCGGCCATGCGGGCTTTGGATTTCAAAAAAACAATTTTGCTGATAGAAAGGAATAAGGTGGGTGGAGCAGGCATCACCAACGGTGCGCTATCTTCCAAAACGTGGTGGGAACTTTCGCGCGAGGCATTCGCTTTCCGAAAAAGTTTGAAAAAATACAATCTAAAAGTTCCTGTCATGAGCTACAAGGAGCTACAATCCGATGTGCATAAAGCGGTTAGCGATCGTAAAGAGATGCTGGAAGAGCACATGCGTGAGCTACGCAATACAACCTATGCCAATCTTCTTGAGTTTAGGAAAGGGGATGCAAAACTATTGAGCCAACATGAAGTTGAAATTACACATGGCGCAAAAAAGGAAGTTGTATATGCGGAGAGCATTATTCTTGCCACAGGCAGTCGTCCAAGATATTTGCCTGAGTTGCCAATCGATGAAAAAATTGTAATGACCAGTGAGGGGATAGAAGAGATGGAAGACTTTCCCGAGAGCCTGGTTATTGTTGGGGCGGGGGTAATAGGTTGCGAGTATGCCACTATCTTTAGCGGCTTTGGCCGAACGAAGGTACACTTGATTGATAAGGGCGATCGCATTCTTCCATTTGAGGACGAAGATATTGTTCGCATTGTTGAGCGCAATATGGAGAACAATGGTGTGCTTATTCACAGAAGTTCACGCCTCGTGGGAATGAAACTCGTTAATGGAAGAGTGGAGTACGAACTGGAGTACACCGATGGTAGCCACGAAACTTTTAATGTAGAGAAAGCACTTATTTCTGTCGGGCGCGTTGCCAATCTGGAAGATTTATGGGAGGATAAAGTGGGTATCAATATATCCAAACGTGGTATCGATAACCAGGATACTCAAACCAACATTTCAAATATTTATGCAGTAGGTGATCTTACAGCCGATATTTCTTTAGTGAATGTGGGCGAACTTGAAGGAAGATATGCAGTTGAAAAAATATTTGGCAAGCCAGAACGCAAGTTGGTTTATGAAAACATAAGCACGATTATGTTCCTCAGTCCCGAAGTAGCAGGTGTGGGCCTAAACGAAACACAGGCAAAGGAGAAGGGGATAGATTACAAAGTGGTGACGTTGGAATACTGTACTATACCACGCGCAATAGCCAAACGCAATACACAAGGGTTTATAAAACTGCTGGTGACGTGCGATGATCACATGAAAATATTAGGAATGAAGGTTATTGGTAATCATGCGAGCAGTGCCATTCAAGCTGTGGCTGTTTTAATATCAATGGACAAAGGGATTGAAGAACTTGCGGAGTGCGTTCACCCGCACCCTAGTATCACAGAAGGCATTCAGGAGTGTGTGCGAATGTTCTTAGGTAAGTCACTCTTTAAGCCACCTGCCTTAAGCGGAATACTAACGTGCCGGAAATACAGCGGTGGGCAGTATGAGGATATTGTTTTTTAATGAAGATGAAAGGAAAACTAGCTTCAGGGTGGATACTTCCGATACTCATTATAGCATCGGCATGTTCTATCGATAAACTTTATACAATGAAACAAAACCGTAAGGTGCATCCTTACGAGCAGATTGATTTTAGTGAAGTAGTAAAGCGATATTTTGCTAAGGATGAAACGAGTGTTGGTACCATAGAAGGAATTTATTCGGTGTCGAGTCTTATCACCAAGAAGGGCAAGGGTGCACTATCATCCAACGAAAAGGAAAGGGTAGTCGAGCGTAAAGAAAACTACTCTGAGGTTGCCATAATTAGAGATAGTAAGAATTCTGGTCGCGAATACCTGGAGGTGCCACTTGATAAAGATTATGTTCCCTCTTATTCCATACGGGGAGAGTTCACCGGCATGACAGAGGGAAATATTCTGGTGTACAAACATTTTGAATCTCGGGGTCGAATTTTTTCTTACACGTTTACCTACGACAAGGCCCACGATATCCTCGAAGGTGTGCGCACAGAAAATGATGGAGGCTTTACGGTCACCTACAAACTCACGTATTTAAAACTTTTTCCTAAAAATTGATTTGTGGGTACCATTAGATCCCAGTTAGATATTATCGCATCTGTAATTATATAAACTCGAAAAACTATGGAGCACAAAGCTAAATCTATTAGGCCATTCATCGGAGCTAAAAACTTTGGCTTGTCACGAAACTTTTATCGTGAGCTTGGTTTTCAGGAGAGTATTGTGTCTCACAATATGTCTTATTTCAAAACTGATGGATTTGGGTTTTACTTACAGGATGCATATGTAAAAGATTGGATAGATAATTCTATGATATTTTTAGAAGTGGAAGATGTAAGTCGATATTGGAATGAGCTTTTGGCTTTGAACTTGACAACTAAATATAAAAGTGTAAAGCTAACTCCAATTCAGACTCATGTTTGGGGTAGAGAGTGCTTTATTCACGACCCATCAGGAATCCTCTGGCACGTTGGAGAATTTTTTAATTGAGCTATCAAAAAATTACGATAAAGATATATTCAAACAAATTCTGATTCCAAACAAAACCAGGTAAAGAGCTTCTCGTAATTTGTATCGAAACATAACGACATTAGTTTTGACCTTTTTTACCAAACACCAAAAAATAATTATTTTGTGTCAATACACAATTACAACAACCGGAATAATTCTTTCCTTGGACTAGAAGGTGCAATTATAGATATTCCTCTGCTTGCCAATAAATTCCTTTTATCACCAAGGGCTGTGGTTTGGATTCAACCAAAAGATCAATCATTCACAACGACTAATGGAAGTTTGGGCGGACTTTTGAATTTACGAGGTTCTTATAAACTGGGACTAATTTATCCTTACATTGAAATAGAGGGCAAGACAGCAGGTTGGGCAATGGGTAACGTCTTTTTGGAAGACAACATTAGTTTGTCTATGGGCTTAAGCCTGCGATTGAATTAAGAGTGGTATTTATGCCAGCATGAATTTGTCCTTCGGGTAAATTTAATAAATGGCTTAACTTTTGTTTAATTTCGTACAATCAAGTTGGCCTATGAAAACAAAATATCTTTCATTAGTGTTGTTGCTTGCATTCGCAGGGCATAATGTTCACTCGCAATCCAGACCGAAGAGTATTTTTAAAAAATCGCATTACCAGGAAATAGATTTTGAAGATTTAATGCACCGCTATTTGGGTAAAGAGGCAGGCAGCTTTAATAGGATTGAGGGAATCTATTCTGTTTCGTGTGTGATTACCCAAACAAGCAAATCGTTTTGGTCGGGCAGGCAAAAAGTTAAGGTGGTGGAGCGACAAGATAACTATGCCCGCGTAGCGCTTCTGAAAGATTGGCCTGGCGCCAAGCGCGATTTCATAGAAGTATCATTGAGTTACCGTGCAGCCGACAGATACCCCGTAGTAGGAGAAGTGAGCACACTAGCTGAAGGGGAGGCGTATATTTACAAACACATCGAGCCGGATGGCACTGTGTATGATTTTTCTATGGCAGTTTCTCCCGATATGTTAGAAGGGCAACACGCGGAAATGCTGGGGCGTAAGACAATCACGTACAAGTTGTCGTACATGAAGATATATCCAAAGAGTAGAATCGAAGAAATTGCCAGCAATCAAATCAAAGAATAGATTTCATCTAATTTCTTGCGAATGAGTTCGGGTATAAAGGTTTCTTCGGCTTCATAGCCAACTGGGATCACCAGATATGGTCTTTCATTTTCCGGTCGATTTAAAATCTTAGTTAAGAAGTTCATAGGACTTGGCGTATGTGTTAGCGCTACAAGCCCTGCATGATGAATAGCTGCAAGCAGATATCCGCAGGCAATTCCAACCGATTCGTTGACGTAGTAGTTGTTTCGCTTACTTCCATCGGGTAAAATGTCATACGCCTTTTTAAAGACGATAATCACGTAAGGAGCTATCTCTAAAAATGGTTTTTGCCAATCCGTTTGTAAAGGTCTCAGGTCTTCGAGCCACTCGGCACTCATGCGCCCCTCATAACTATCCTGTTCTTCTTTTTCTGCGGCTGCACGAATTTTCTTTTTAATTGTGGGGTCACTCACGACACAAAATGTCCAGGG
>JAENVX010000060.1 GCA_016650355.1 Bacteroidia bacterium
AGTTTACTCATAATCTCGAATGCCTTGATGTGCATGTAGAATTGCCCCTTATCATCGCATGAACCGCGGGCATAAATCTTCCCGTCTTTAATAACTGGTTCGAAGGCGGGTGAATCCCATAAATTCAATGGATCAGCAGGTTGTACATCGTAATGGCCATACACTAACACAGTAGGAAGAGAAGGATTACTAATTTTTTCTCCAAATACGATGGGATGCCCTTTTGTTTCACAGAGCTCCACTTTATCAGCGCCTGCATCCTTTAACTTTTGCACTACATATTCAGCAGCTTTGCGCACATCCTCCTTATGTCGACTGTCAGCACTTACTGAAGGAATCCTAAGCAGTTCAAAAAGTTCATCTAAAAAACGTTGTTGATTCGATTGGATATATTCTTTGATCATGAATGAAAAATTTAGTGTTGCAAGGTAAGATTTCTTTCAGAAACGATGAGTAATGAACGCTTTCAAAATTCTCTTACTTTTCCATTTGACCATCACTCTTTTCAGTCGTATAAGAGCTAAATTACTTCATGGCTGAACAAGAGGCACAAGAAATTATCAAAAAAGCCATTGAAGGCGATATGGATGCTTTCAGATTGATTGTGTTAAAGAATCAGGCTTTTGCCTATTCGGTCTCTTACCGCTTTTTAGGTAACGCTGAGGATTCGGAAGATGTGGTTCAGGAAGCCTTCATCCGACTTTGGAAGAACATGGCTAGATATAAGCCCGAAATAAAACTAACTACATGGCTTTACCGCATCGTTGTCAACTTATGTCTTGATTTGTTAAAATCAACTTATCAAAGACAACGAAAAATTCAGGTGAGCGAAGAATATGCAGCCAACAACTCAGTAAGTTCGGATGCATCAGTGCTAGCAAATGAATTGAATGGATTCATACTGATGGCCGCCAATGATCTTACACCAAAACAGAAGGCCGTATTTATTTTACGCGATTTGGAAGATCTACCCGTGGAGGAAGTGTGTGATATTCTGTCAATTTCAGCCGGGAATTTAAAGAGTAATCTCTACTATGCCCGCCAACGGATGAGCGCAAAATTAAAAATGTATTATCAAACAACTGATAAAATAACTATGATATGAATCGCTGCGAGTTTGAAAAAAGAATTTATCTCTATCGAGAGTTGACTTCGGTTGAAAAAGAAATCACAGATGTTCATATTGCCCAATGTCAATCCTGCAGTGAATTAGCAACACGGGTTTTTCAAGAGCAGAATTTGATTAGTAATATCGGCTCAAGCAAATTTAGTGTGAAAAACTCTCAGCAGCTAACGCAGAGGATTATGAATTCAATTGAAAGGGCAGAGAAAAGTACAAGTGGATTTAATGGCCTTATAACTTTTCTTGATAGCCTTTTTGTTCGCTATGCTTTTAGTGCCTTGTCTATTTTGTTAATCACCTTCTTTTATATGGAACAGCAACATGAGGGTCATAAGGCGCAAACGATAAACAAAATTGAAGTCAACCACGGATCAATTTTGAATACAAGCTCCTTTTTAAAAGCGCATCAGAAAAGAAGAGAGGATAAAGAAAAAACTATTTCAGCATCACGATATTCTTATAATAGGTCAGAACGAATAGTAAAAACATTATAAACAATAAGAAATGAAGCCATTAATCAGCATTATATTTTTGATATCCTTAGTTCTTACCTTGAGTTCCTGTGAGCACAATGTGTCTATGGAAACAACCGTTCATGAAGATGGTTCGCTCGACAAAATCATTGTATTAGAAACCGAGGACACTACCAAAAACTTTTTGGGTATTGGAACAACCAGTGGTTGGATACTGAACACTAAAGAGGTTGAGAATACGGATAAGAATAAAAAATGGACCGTCACTTATCGGAAAAACTTTGCCTCCTCGAAAGATGCTAACTTAAAGTTGGCAGCGAGTAACGACACACTTTTTAGAGTGAGCAGTCGTTTTGATAAAAAATTTAGATGGTTTTATACCCATCTTTATTACGCTGACACGTACCATTGCATCAATCGCATGGTTCTACCACCTGACAATTATGTGACACAAGAAGATTATGCATTCATTGATCGATTGCCTTCCGAAGGAACAATCATTTCTAAAGCCGATAGCTTATACCTGACTGAATTGCATAAAAAGATTTTTGATGTATATGGAATTCGTGCTATTTACGAAGCCTATTATAACCTTGATGTTAAGTTGATAAAAGAAGGCGGATTAGAAAATCGGTGGATCGATACACTTCAAAAACATAAAGAAAATGTGTTCACTTATTTAGTAAAGAAGCAAGACGTTAAAGATGATTATATGTTTTCGTTGATGGATAGTTTGGGCATACCACTGCCTTATACCGAGATCAGGAAACGGTATGATGAATTATATAAAAAGGAAGATGCGATGCTAAATTTTATTAATCATGCCAGTGAAGGCAAATACACACATAAAATTAACATGCCCTGGAATGTGATTCGCACCAATGCTGATTCCATTTCGAACAACCAACTCTTCTGGAACCCACCTTCATTAAAATTTTTATTAAAGGATTATACAATGTATGCAGAAGTAAGAAAAATTAATCTTTGGTCGATAGTGGTTTCCGCAATGGTGATTGTTTTTACTGCGTACTTATTTTTGAGAAAGAGGCTTATCTAATGATTCATTGTTTAGGCGGTGCCACCATCATATCCTCAATGATCTTTTTCATTTCCTCCGGTGGCTTTTTTGCGATGAGGTAAAAATGTTTTTTGCCTACTGGTGTCCACGTGTTTTTTCCGTCATCCAAAATTTGAAGTGATCCACTTGCCATTGTCCAGTAATCTTTCAATCCACGAACAGCAAACAACACGGCTGTTTCATCCCAACTATGTCGGTTTTTATTTTTTTCTACCATCGGGTTCGTCTCAAATGCTACTCTGACTGGATTTGTAATTGGTGTTTCCGCAATCAATCGTTCACCAGTCATAATTACTTTTCCTATTTCAAAGCCCGAATAATAAATTGGTGTTGGCCATTGTTTGGCCACGACCTGAGCCCCATCAGGGCAAATCCTTATGTTCCATTCATCCCCCTTAGGATATTCCGCGCCCATCGATACTAATTTGATAACTTTCTTCTTTACCAATTCAACACCGGAAAGTTGGTTAATCTGATCGCCTGGTGAAAGCAAGAGATCCGCAAGCAATCGTTGCGGCCCCACCACGACAATAGTTACGCTGTTGTCTGGTTGCTCCGATAGAACTTTTCTGTAAAGCATAACGGCATCAAGTGCATTTTTCCCGGTTTTCAAATCATTTGGAAAATTCTTGGCCAGATTGCTGTTGTAAAAGTCATTGTGCTTGCCCTTATAAACATAATTGCCCGTATAGGTGCCAATTGGAATATTTGGTTTTCCATAATAAGTGTTCACGGCATCAATAGCCGCCGCACCCCATTCATCATTCATTGGATACATGGCGGCCAATATTTCAGCTTCTCCATTATAAACCATCTGATGCAAAATGGCCAGTGCGCCAGTATCATCACAATCATTACCGAAATCTGTGTCGATAATAATTTTAACGGGCTTGGAGTTTTGAGTATATGCTA
The DNA here is from genome assembly GCA_016650355.1 of Bacteroidia bacterium. GTDB lineage: Bacteria > Bacteroidota > Bacteroidia > Cytophagales > Cyclobacteriaceae > ELB16-189. The sequence goes on from JAENVX010000060.1 coordinate 3,587, forward strand.
AACTGCAAATGCATACAATGAATAATGTCAAAAATATTCTCATAATTAAAAATTTATTTCTCTACCAACTACTACTTGCTCCTCCTCCTGAATCACCACCCCAAAACTTCCACCAGAATCACTTGATGATGAACTTGAATCAGAGAACTCATGAGGCTAACATAGGTTTATTTAAAGGCCATTTAAACTAAGGTATTTTTGGAATAGACCAACGAACTCAAGCTTACAAAAGCAGATGAACATAATATACAATAATGAGTTTGCTCCTTTTGGCGTGACCTTAAATTTTTTTCAAATAATAACGCTCCAGATCGCTGCAACCAACACTGCTCCCTGACCTTGACCATAGGAAATAGCTGGGCTTTATCCGATGCAATGATGCTAAAGGACTTGCCGATGCACCAAATAATACCACCTAATATTCCAGTAAGGTGACTTTTGAAATAATACGGGATAGAATACACTCCTGATGATTTCGTCTTTTTCAAATTTACTTTTTGAATACGCCACTTACAATCGTTTTCGCTACTAACTGTTAGTTTGTAGTTGAAAATTTTTGAAACGATTTTTGCCCAATCATAAGAAATGCTGCTTGCAACACAGTAACTTTATAAAAGCTATAATTATCTGCAACCTTGAACGAAGAATCACACAACGGCCTTTATCGCCCACAGTTTGAAAAAGACTCATGCGGTGTTGGGTTTATTGCCAACATCAAAGGAAGAAAGTCACATCAAATCATCAGCGATGCGCTCACCATGCTTGAACGAATGGCGCACCGTGGCGCATGCGGCTGCGAGCCAAATACAGGAGATGGAGCCGGTATTCTTATTCAGGTGCCTCATGAGTTCTATACTAACGAGTGCCGAAAACTAAATATTAAACTTCCTGCATTTGGGCACTACGGTGTAGGTCTGGTCTTTCTACCAAAGGACCCTAAAGTTCGGGAAGAGTGTCGCAATGTGTTGGCACGGCAGATCAAAAAAATGAAGATGACTTTGCTAGGCTATCGTCAAATACCAACGGGCACTCCAGATTTGGGTGAGACCGCAATAAATGCCGAACCGGTGATGGAGCAAATTTTTATTAAACGCCCGGAAACCCTTTCCAATCCAGATGACTTTGAACGTAAACTTTTTATCCTTAGAAAATATTCAACTAAGATTGTAAACGAATCAGTTCACGGAGTAAATAATAAATTCTATTTCTCTTCTCTCTCTTATAAGACGATTGCTTATAAGGGTATGTTGACTTCACATCAAGTTCGTCCCTATTTTCCGGACCTAGAAAACGAAGAAGTGGTTTCTGCTTTGGCGGTTATCCATTCACGGTTCTCCACAAATACGTTCCCTTCCTGGAGCTTGTCACAGCCTTTCAGGTTTATCGCGCACAATGGTGAGATCAATACCGTGCAAGGCAATATCAATTGGCTGAAGGCTAAGGAAGCATTCTTCACTTCTAAATTTTTCAGTCGTGAAGAGTTGGACATGATTCTCCCTATTTGCAACCCAATTCAATCTGATTCATCTAATCTGGATAATACAATTGAATTGCTTTTACACGCGGGCCGCTCCTTGCCACATGTGATGATGATGCTCATTCCTGAAGCATGGGATGGCAACGAACACATGAACCAGGACAAAAAAGATTTTTACGAATTTCATGCCAATCTCATGGAGCCTTGGGATGGCCCAGCTTCCATCACCTTTACGGATGGAAAAATTGTTGGTGCTACCTTGGATAGAAATGGATTAAGACCATCTCGTTTTTTAGTAACCGATGATGACCGCGTTATCATGGCATCGGAAGCTGGTGTACTAGACATAGACCCCGCAAGAGTAATTAGCAAAGGTCGCTTGCAGCCAGGAAAGATGTTTGTTGTGGATTTGGAGCAAGGCCGCATTATCAGTGATGATGAACTGAAAAAAGATATTTGCGCACGACAACCGTATGGAAAATGGTTGAAAGAAAATAAAGTCCGCTTACAAGACCTTCCTGAACCGGGAGGAAGTTTTCACAAATATGATCCCAATACATTCTTAAAAAGACAGATTTCATTTGGGTACACCTCTGAAGACCTAAGAGTGATAATTGCACAAATGTGCGAAACAGGAAAAGAGGCGCTTGGTTCTATGGGCAGCGATGTTCCTCTTGCCGTTCTCTCCAATCAGGCGCAACATTTGTCAAGTTACTTCAAACAATTATTTGCGCAGGTGACTAACCCTCCAATAGACTCAATCCGTGAGCGAATGGTGATGTCTTTGGCCTCGCACGTTGGCGGCTCTCTAAATTTGCTGGAGGAATCGCCTGAGCATTGTATCACCTTGGAACTGGCAACTCCGATTTTATCAAACGGGGAATTGGAAAAGATTCGGTACATCGACCATCGTCATCTTCAATCCAAAACTATTTACACATACTTTAAGGCTGACGGTAAGCCGGGCTCTTTAGAGAAAGGACTTCAACGCATTTGTCAATATGTGACTGACGCCATTGAAGACGGATTTACGATCCTCGTTCTTTCAGACAGAAGTTTTGATAGCGGTCATACGCAGATACCTTCCTTACTTGTTACGAGTGCTGTTCATCACGACCTTATCCGCAAAGGAATCCGTGGCAAAGCTGGTATCATCATTGAAGCCGGTGATGTTTGGGAAACCCATCACTTCGCTACATTGGTCGGTTATGGTGCGTCTGGTGTCAATCCGTATATGGTCTTCCAGACTATACACGACATGAAGAAAAATAATCTGTTAAGCGAAGAGTTGACAGAGGAGAGGGCAATTTACCATTACAAGAAAGCAGTGGCTGGCGAGTTGCTCAAGATTATGAGCAAAATGGGAATATCTACATTGCAATCGTATCACGGTGCACAGATATTTGAGGCCCTAGGTATCAGCAAAGAAGTAGTGGATGAATATTTTACTGGTACTGTTTCGCGCATTGGAGGGCTGACACTGGATGATATTGCCAAAGAAGCTCTGGCTAAACACAAGTTCGCTTTCCCTAATACTCCTAACTTAAAACCAAGGTTAGCCGTTGGTGGCGTTTATCAGTGGAAGCAACGTGGTGAGGCTCATTTGTTCAACCCACAAACGATTCATTTACTGCAGCACTCTACAAAGACGAACGACTATCAATTATTCAAAAGATATTCGAAGCTTATTAATGATCAAAGTGAAAAGGCGATTACGCTTCGAAGCTTACTTAAATTTAAAAAAGCAAAATCCATTCCGCTTAGCGAAGTGGAGCCGAAGGAAAATATTTTCAAACGGTTTGCTACCGGGGCTATGTCATTTGGCTCCATTTCCCACGAAGCGCACAGCACACTTGCAATTGCCATGAACCGTATTGGCGGAAAAAGCAACTGTGGTGAAGGTGGAGAAGATGAAGTAAGATTTATACGAAAAGAAAATGGTGATTGGGAAAACTCTGCTATCAAGCAAGTAGCATCGGGGCGATTTGGTGTAACTAGCTACTACCTGAGTAATGCCAAAGAATTGCAGATTAAAATGGCACAAGGTGCAAAGCCGGGTGAAGGTGGGCAGCTACCCGGTCACAAAGTAGACGAATGGATTGGTCGCGTGCGTCACTCCACTCCGGGTGTTGGATTAATTTCCCCTCCACCTCATCATGATATTTATTCTATTGAAGATTTAGCGCAACTTATTTTCGATTTAAAGAATGCCAACCGCGAGGCACGCATAAGTGTTAAGCTGGTTTCTGAAGCAGGGGTTGGTACTATTGCTTCCGGTGTAGCTAAAGCACATGCTGATGTAGTCTTGATCTCTGGACATGATGGAGGAACGGGCGCATCACCCATTAGCTCAATTCGACATGCGGGCTTGCCTTGGGAATTAGGCCTTGCAGAAACGCATCAAACACTGGTGCGAAATAAACTGCGCGGAAGAATTGTTGTACAAACAGATGGTCAGATTAGAACTGGTCGCGACCTTGCCATAGCGGCCATTCTTGGTGCAGAAGAATGGGGAGTTGCAACCGCTGCATTAGTTACTACAGGTTGTATCATGATGCGTAAATGTCATTTGAATACATGTCCTGTGGGTGTGGCCACACAAAATAAAGAACTGCGTGCACTGTTTACGGGCAAGCCAGAATATGTAGTTAATCTCTTCTCATTCCTTGCAGAAGAACTACGCGAGATAATGGCAGAACAGGGCTTCCGCACAGTAAACGAAATGATTGGGCAGGTAAATCGTTTGGATGTAAATGATCTTGAAAATAGCTGGAAGCACGAGCATATCAACCTGGCTCCAATTCTATACAAAGAACCAATGAGTTTAGATACTGCGCTCTATAAGCAGGAAGAGCAAGATCATGAACTCAATAACATTTTGGATTGGAAATTAATCGAGCGAGCTAAACTAGCCTTGGAACAAGCTGAACCTGTTGAAGAATCATTCGAAATCAACAACACAAATCGGGCGGTTGGCACCATGCTCTCTAATGAAATTTCAAAAATATATTTAGGGCCGGGGCTTCCCAAAGGAACTATTCATTACAAATTCAAAGGTACTGCAGGCCAAAGTTTTGGCGCATTCGGTGCTTCAGGATTAAAGTTTGAACTAGAAGGTGACGCTAACGATTATTTTGGGAAAGGTCTTTCGGGGGCACAGTTGATTTTATATCCTGATAAACGTGCAGGATTTGTTCCTTCTCAAAATATAATTGTTGGTAACGTTGCCTTCTATGGCGCAACTTCCGGTGAAGCCTTTATCCGTGGTTGTGCTGGAGAGCGTTTTGCTGTGCGTAATTCAGGTGTAAAAGTAGTTGTGGAAAGTGTTGGTGACCACGGTTGTGAATACATGACGGGTGGGGCTGTAGTCATCCTCGGTGAGACCGGAAGAAACTTTGCGGCAGGCATGAGTGGTGGCGTTGCGTATGTCTACGATAAGAATAGCTCATTCAAGAAGAATTGCAACATGGAGATGGTGATGTTTGACCAGATGGATAGTGAAGATGAATCGCTGATCAAAAAAATGATTCAAGATCATTTGACATTCACTGGCAGTGATGTAGCATCGGACTTATTAAAAACTTGGAAAGAATCATTTGTACACTTTGTTAAAGTAATGCCAATGGATTACAAAGTTGTGCTGGAAAAAAAGAAGGCAGACCTGGTAGCAGGACAGGCCGGGAAAAAGGTTGCGGTTAAAGTATAGACTGTTAAAGATAACTTTCTCGCTCTGTGAAGGCATTAACTACTCCTCAGTCTGTGTCTGCA
>JAENVX010000061.1 GCA_016650355.1 Bacteroidia bacterium
AATAAAAGCATGGATCATTCCCGTAGCAGTTTCAACCAACGTCCACCCAACAACAATTCCAAAAACAACAATGAGCGCTGGATGAAAGACCGCTAACATTTTCAACCAAGGGACGGTTGCAGCCAATATATTTTTATCAGGATAGTAGGCAAGGATTGCAAAGTAAGTGAGGAACCATGGAATCGTCATCAACAACCCCGAAGCAAACCCTGCCATAACGCTTTCGCTTTTTGATTCAATTCCTCTGTATGTAAAAAAGGAAGCAGGGTATACAGCCAGGTTGTATCCAACATATAATATGCCTGTCCAAATCAGTAGCCAAAGACTAGGCGCATCTCCTAAATAACTTGTATCCCATCGGTTGAAGGTTGCTATAATTTCTGAACCTTTATTCGAGAAGACCGTAATCGCGAAGATAATGTAAAAAAGAGCAATGGTGCCAAAGGTTTCCAGTCTGGCAATCACCTCATCTCCTTTGTAATTGAGAAATCCGACCGAAACAATAATCAAGATCACGCCTACCCATCTGCTAAAACCAAGTGTGCTATTAAGAATTTCCCCTGCTGCGGAGGCCATCACAGCAATGATCAGGATGGCAAGCAAGAGATAAACAATTTCATAGGCAATCCATCCTTTGCCAATCAACTTCTTAAGCAGCGATTTGTAATCATACACATGCCATTGCCGACATGCTTCGATAGATAAAATAGATATCAGGGAGAACCCCAAAAAAATGGCGATGCCGCTTACCCAACCACTCGCACCAAATTTTCCTCCGTATTCTACAATCTCGCGCCCGGTTGCGTAACCACCTCCAATGAGGACGGATTGAAGAATGATACCGGGTAGAAGTATTCTTTTTATTCGATATGACACTTTAGTATGTTCCGTCAAGATAATTGATTTTTGGCCTTCAATATAGGCATAATAGAGTAGGCTTACCTACGCTAAAGCTTAACCGGTGTATTGCGTTCTGCCAGGATACTTAACGGTTGATGAAATCTTTGTTAAAGAAAGTACCCCGGTTCTCCTTTCTCTCCAGGGAATTGCGAATAATAAGAAATGCGATAGTAATGAGGTTTCGAAGTTCGCAAAGTTGAGGCGAAAGAACGGCCTCTTCGTACAAGCGCTCGGTTTCGTGATACAGAATATCAATTCGCTTGGAAGCACGCATTAATCTTTCATTTGACCGAACAATTGCGACATAGTCACTCATTAGGTCACGAAGCTCCTTTCGGGTATGAGTTATCAGAATTTGCTCACGTGGTACAGTAGTACCTTCGGCATTCCAATCGGGAATGTTTTGAGGAACATTAATTGCGTAAAGCTTCTTTTCAACATCAGTAAAACAGCGATGTGCAAAAACAATTGCTTCCAATAATGAATTTGAGGCTAATCGATTAGCTCCATGTAACCCGGTGTAGGCACACTCGCCACAAGCATAAAGGTTTCTGATAGAAGTACAACCATATACGTCTACTTCAATACCTCCGCATTGGTAATGTGCTGCAGGTACCACTGGAATCATTTGTTTAGTGATGTCAATTCCTTTGCTCAAACATTTTTTATAAATATTTGGAAAGTGTGAAATGAAATCTTCTGTGGGAAGATGAGTGCAATCCAGATAAACGCATTCATCTCCGCGTGTTATCAATTCATTATCAATGGCCTGTGCTACAATATCACGCGAAGCGAGTTCACCACGATCATCATATTTAAACATAAAACGTTCGCCATCTTTTGTCTTGAGGTATGCCCCATGACCACGGATCGCTTCAGTAATAAGAAAGGATGGATTGTCATCCTGGGCGAAAAAGGCCGTGGGATGAAATTGTATGAACTCCATATCTTTTACTTTTGCCATGGCTCGATAGGCCATCGCCAATCCATCGCCTGTGGCAATTAGCGGATTGGTTGTCGTTCGGTAAACCTGTCCTGCACCTCCTGTTGCCAACATGGTTACTTTCGAAACATACTTTTCAATCTTACAGGTATCTTGATCCATTACGTAGGCTCCGTAGCAAGAAATACCTGGTTCAGGTTGTGAGATCTTGCGTTTGAAATGATGTTCTGTAATTAAATCAATGGAAAAATGATGTGGCAATAAACAAATGTTTGACAGTGCATTTGCTTGTCGAAGTAAACCCTTTTCAATTTGTAAGCCAGTAATGTCCTTATAGTGTATTATACGTTTTGCGGTATGACCCCCTTCACGTCCCAACGCCAGATTGCCGGAGGTATCCTGATCAAATTCAACACCCCATTCAATTATTTCCTCTAACCGTTTTGGGCCTTCGCGAACAACCAACTCAACTACTTCACGTTTACACAAGCCGTCACCCGCCCGCAAGGTATCATCAATGTGTTTTTGAAAGGAGTCGGTGAGTTCGTCCAGGACCACAGCAATACCTCCTTGTGCATATTTAGTATTTGATTCACTATCATCGGCTTTGGTTAAAACGGTGATGGATTGATCCGGGAATCGCTTTGCCATTTTGATAGCAAATGAAAGTCCCGCTATGCCTGATCCAATAATGAGAACATCTGTTTGAGGCATTATTATTTTTTCGAAATTTCAAGCATGCGTTGAATGGGAATAAGTGCTTTCTTTTGAATTTCTTCTGGCACATTGATTTCCGGCAATTCGTACTTCAAACAGAGATAAAGCTTCTCTAGTGTATTCAATCGCATAAAAGCACATTCGCTGCAAGCGCAGGTATTGTCTTCGTGACTTGGCGCTGGTATAAGACTTTTAGTAGGTACTTCTTTCGCCATCTGGTGAAGAATCCCTGCTTCAGTCGCAATAATAAACTCAGAGCAGGGATCGTTCTTTACAAAATTGATCATGCCGGTGGTTGATCCAATGTAGTGAGCCACTTTCAACAAATGCGTTTCTGATTCTGGATGAGCTATGATCTTCGCGTGGGGATGTTGCTTATGAAGTTCTAGCAGCTTATCGATGGCGAACGCTTCGTGCACAATACAAGCCCCTTCCCACAGCACCATATCCCTTCCCGTTTTATGGATAAGATAGTTACCCAGATTTTTATCAGGTGCAAAGATGATGGGTTGGGTCTTTGGAATGGAATTAATAATTTTCTCTGCATTTGCCGAAGTGCAAATAATATCACTCATGGCTTTGATTTCGGCAGTGCAATTAATGTAGGTGACAACAATATGATGGGGGTGTTTATCCAGAAAACGTTTGAAGAGATCTGGTGGAGCAGATTCAGAAAGTGAGCAGCCGGCTTTAAGATCTGGAAGGACTACTTTTTTTTGAGGACTGAGAATCTTAGCCGTCTCACCCATAAAATGGACACCGGCAAAAACGATGAGGTCAGCTTTTGTCTGCGCTGCCTGCTGAGAAAGACCAAGACTGTCCCCAACAAAATCGGCTATATCTTGTATCTCTGGCCGCTGATAATAATGTGCCAGTATCACAGCATTTTTTTCTTTCTTTATGCGATTGATTTCATGAACCAGGTCAAGGCCTTTCTCGATCGGGAGTTTTAGAAAACCCTCAAATTGAAGTTTATCAGTCGCTTTTTCAAGAATAGTTTCTGTGATCATAACCAATTTGACGTACTATACACGAAATTACAGTTATCCGACTCAACTAACCGTAATTTTAATTATGAAGATTAAAATAGTTGTTCGGGGCAGCAGGTTTTAATAGATATCAAAACCCACTTGCCTTCGCTATCTCTCAAATGATGATACTTTTATTTCGCGTGGAGTTCCAACGATATTCTGCTAAAATTCCTTCTTTACGAATCACGCGGTGACAAGGAATCAAATATGCAATGTAGATGGTCCACTGAACCTACCGCCCTAGGCAAGGTTCGTTTCTTGACGAACCAACCAAGGCTTGGGGCCGTGCTTTAAGATTATCAGACCAACTCGATGTAGGAACCTTTCTAACGGTACCAATTAAATTCGCCTATGGTGTGTGGTTGTCGAGGAATGTTTGGGAAGTTTGATTCCATGTTTTTAAAAGAGCAGCCCTTTTTTTATTAAGCTCTTCATTTGTCTGATTGCTCTTCTTGACTTTCGCATTAAAATCATTCACTACCTCATTAAAGTTATCAATATCTGCTGGAGTGCGATCCGTTGGTTTTTTAGAGTCAAACGCCTTCTTCATTTTTTCAAATTTTTCCTTAGCAAGGAAATAATCGATTTGATCAGGGATTTTAGTAGTTGCC